>NZ_AAWL01000011.1 GCF_000169155.1 Thermosinus carboxydivorans Nor1 | reverse complement strand
AATATTAGCCTTAAAAAGGGTAGACCTATCCCTATGGCGGGCTAATTCTGTAAAAAGTAAGATGAAAAACAATAATTAGGCTGCTTTTTGCTGATGTATCTGGCGATTAACCGCTATTGTTCCTGCCAGTAAAGCAATGCAGCAAAGCATTAGATGTGCTGTAACCTTTTTAATTCCCTGTACACGAACTGTGTTTGCTCCAAGCTGCTCCTTCAATCGGGAAAATGCTCGTTCTACCGATGTTCGCTCCGCATAAAGTTTTTCCCATTCCCGTGTGCCACGATGAGGAGTACAGAAGCTGCGCGGATCATCTTCAACTTTTTTCTTTATAACCAGGCCATAGTTAGACGGTGAACACCATGCACTCCCGTTAGGACAATTAACTTTGCCACATACATGGGGACACCGAAACTTTAATATTCCTTTTTCTCTTTCACACCCCCAGTAAACCATCGGATAACCCATGGAGCATGTTGGAGTACGATTTTCGTCCATTCCTTCGGGCGGTAATTTTTCTTTCCGGCGATTGAGAGGGATAATGGCTTGTGCTTGGCGCTCATATGCGGCTTGATAAACATCTTTGGCATCATAGCCCATATCCATGCAGTAGTACTTTGGCTGGTGCTTGATTTCATCCATTAAAGGGATAGCCTGTGTGACATCGTTCCGATTGGCAGGAGTGACTTTGACGGCTATAGGTAATTCGCTTTTGGTGTCAACTGCCAGGTGTAGTTTATAGCCAAACCATACATGTTGATTACCATGGGTATCTAGCTTAGCACCCCAGGTAGCACTGTCGCCATTGCTATTTAGCTCCTTTTTAGGAACAGGTTTTTCATAAGAGTCGATGGCGCTGGCATCGATTGCAACAACTTCACCAGATATGACCTTGTCTTGAATGGCGGTATCTACCAAAGCAGAGAATAGCACTTGTAGGCTATCTGTCTCAGCTATCTTTTGAAAGAAACGACTAAATGTAGCTAATGATGGTACAGGCTGCTCTAGTGAAAAGCCGCATTCGTAGCGAAAAACCAAGTCAGTTTTTAAGCGCTCGACCAGTAATGTGACGGTAGGAATGGAACATAACCTCATTGCAAGAAAGGCTTTTATTAATGCGGCTGAACTATATCCTTTAGGGCCGCGGATAGATTTTATTGGTAAAGTCTTTAACAAGGGGTGAAGATCAATACTTTCAAAAACCATCGCCAGACGAGTTTTGGGTTGATATTGCATAAGAGTATCGAAGGAAAATAAGGGTTTTTGCCGAATATACATAGTGACTTCAACCTCCATTTGCTGGATTTGGATTGTTTTGTCACTTGATAAATTCGGCAATTCTGGGGGTGAAGTCCTTTTTATTGTCTTCAGAACCCTTGATTTATCTGGGCTGCAAAATATGAAAATCTCTCGTTTGTGAAAGTGAGAGTTTTGCATAATTCAATCGCAAGTTATCCACAAAGAGATGTCTTTAAGCAATTTTGATGTCAAATTCAAGAGCTATTAGTGTAATTAGCCAATTTTTAACAAAAATGCTCTAATATTAGCCTAAAAAAGGGTAGACCTATCCCTATGGCGGGCTAATTCTGTAAAAAGTAAGATGAAAAACAATAATTAGGCTGCTTTTTGCTGATGTATCTGGCGATTAACCGCTATTGTTCCTGCCAGTAAAGCAATGCAGCAAAGCATTAGATGTGCTGTAACCTTTTTAATTCCCTGTACACGAACTGTGTTTGCTCCAAGCTGCTCCTTCAATCGGGAAAATGCTCGTTCTACCGATGTTCGCTCCGCATAAAGTTTTTCCCATTCCCGTGTGCCACGATGAGGAGTACAGAAGCTGCGCGGATCATCTTCAACTTTTTTCTTTATAACCAGGCCATAGTTAGACGGTGAACACCATGCACTCCCGTTAGGACAATTAACTTTGCCACATACATGGGGACACCGAAACTTTAATATTCCTTTTTCTCTTTCACACCCCCAGTAAACCATCGGATAACCCATGGAGCATGTTGGAGTACGATTTTCGTCCATTCCTTCGGGCGGTAATTTTTCTTTCCGGCGATTGAGAGGGATAATGGCTTGTGCTTGGCGCTCATATGCGGCTTGATAAACATCTTTGGCATCATAGCCCATATCCATGCAGTAGTACTTTGGCTGGTGCTTGATTTCATCCATTAAAGGGATAGCCTGTGTGACATCGTTCCGATTGGCAGGAGTGACTTTGACCGCTATAGGTAATTCGCTTTTGGTGTCAACTGCCAGGTGTAGTTTATAGCCAAACCATACATGTTGATTACCATGGGTATCTAGCTTAGCACCCCAGGTAGCACTGTCGCCATTGCTATTTAGCTCCTTTTTAGGAACAGGTTTTTCATAAGAGTCGATGGCGCTGGCATCGATTGCAACAACTTCACCAGATATGACCTTGTCTTGAATGGCGGTATCTACCAAAGCAGAGAATAGCACTTGTAGGCTATCTGTCTCAGCTATCTTTTGAAAGAAACGACTAAATGTAGCTAATGATGGTACAGGCTGCTCTAGTGAAAAGCCGCATTCATAGCGAAAAACCAAGTCAGTTTTTAAGCGCTCGACCAGTAATGTGACGGTAGGAATGGAACATAACCTCATTGCAAGAAAGGCTTTTATTAATGCGGCTGAACTATATCCTTTAGGGCCGCGGATAGATTTTATTGGTAAAGTCTTTAACAAGGGGTGAAGATCAATACTTTCAAAAACCATCGCCAGACGAGTTTTGGGTTGATATTGCATAAGAGTATCGAAGGAAAATAAGGGTTTTTGCCGAATATACATAGTGACTTCAACCTCCATTTGCTGGATTTGGATTGTTTTGTCACTTGATAAATTCGGCAATTCTGGGGGTGAAGTCCTTTTTATTGCCTTCAGAACCCTTGATTTATCTGGGCTGCAAAATATGAAAAACTCTCAATTACCAGTGTACCTGCTCAAATTTCGAAACCTTTTTTCCCTTGCTTACCTTCCCATACAAGGCATCTTTTGGCATTACGCAATTACCAATTATTACAATTCCACGCCAAATTCCGTTGTTCCTTTTATTTTGCAATCATGCAAGTTTCTCCACAGCTTGGTAGCTTATACTCTCCGGAATCACACCCACCCATTGGGTATAACTGTTAAAACCTATTTATTAGCCTTGCTCCTGCAAATAAGTCAATTTTTAAAATAAGTCAATCCTGACCCCCGGAATTATAGTTTTTCTACGTCTACATCATATTCGATTTTAGCGGCGACTTCCTGGGCGAATTCCCTGCCGAACAGCAGTTTTAGGAGATAGAAACCCAGTTCGAGACCGGAACTGACGCCGGCTGCGGTGATCACACTGCCATCCTGGACGACTTTCGATTTTACCGGATGGATAGCCGGGTAACCGGCCAGTTCGGGGAGAGCGGCAAAATAGGTTGTTGCCCGTTTGCCGTCAAGTATTCCCGCTTCGGCCAATATGAAAGCGCCGGTGCATACCGAAGTGATATAGCGGGCAGTTTTCGCCTGCTGCAGGATAAAGTCTCTGATCGCGGGGTCATGCATGGCCTTCATCCGGCCTTTGCCGCCAGGAACCACGATGATATCCAGGGGAGGGCAGTTGGCAAAATCAATGTCAGGAATGACTTTCAAGCCGTTGAAAGCCTGAACGGGGTTTATAGTCTCCGCTACAGTCAGTACTTTTGTACTTTCAGAACGCAATTTGTTCGGGTAACTGAGAACCTCGAAAGGGCCTACAAAATCAAGCTCTTCCACCTGTGGGAAAATCAGTATGCCGATAGTGACCATTATATATACCTCCAGAGCTTTTTTATATCCATTCGTCGATTGGTATTTACTTCCTTGTTTGGCAGAACAGTCAAACCACCGACATAAAGAAAATATATTTTTATCGCAATCTGATAACGGGAGATGACCAGGTTAAGCCGCTATTCTTTTGATACGGTGTGAGCGCAGCAACACGGCATAGTTTCACCAGCAATCTATGGATAAAACGCGAGTTCCGGGAAAAGCGCGAGCGGAGAAGTTGCAAGCAGAAGTTCTGGAAAAAACACGAAACCAGGTTGAGGAGGATCGTCAATATTATCAATATTAGGATTATCGCCACAAAAAGGACATACGCCATGAAAGCAGTAATAATCAAATTCGCAACCGCACCACAGGCATACCTTATATAATCTAAAGAAAGAAACTTCATATAATTTTAAGATCGAAGTATAGGTTTTGACACATTTTTTAGTGGACTTCGGCAAAGGCCAATTGGGTATACCAAAATAGTGGTCCACAAGGATGCCTCCCATGTTGCTTCTTAATTCTATTATATGTAAAACACTAGCTGTCTGCCATAAACTAAAAAAGCGCCCCAGCCCGTAGGACAGAGCAGCCAAGCTTATTTATTAATTACACCCAAGACCGCAGCTACAATCCAAGCTCTGACAGGACATGCCTCGCCTAAAGTTTTGACCGAAAACTACATGCATAGCGTATCTATTTCACAGATAAAAGCTATGAAGCAAAGACAACAAAAACTGTACAGCATTATTGACGCAAAATAGTCATTGACGCAAACTTTGACGCAAAAACAAAAATTATGGGCTGGCAAATCTGCCAGCCCTTGTTTTTACTGGAGCCGATAACAGGATTCGAACCTGCGACCCGCGCATTACGAATGCGCTGCTCTACCAGCTGAGCTATATCGGCATTTTTCACGTTATATATTTTAACGTCGAAAGCGGAAAAAGTCAACACTTCTGGTCCAAGCAATATTTGCTTCTTTTGCCAGGACGCGGTCTTTTACTTCATGGCTTATAGGCGCTGGACATACTTTGGATAAGATCGTACAATTGCCTTCCGTTATCGAAAAGTTCAGCTGTGATTTTCGCATCCAGTTTGCGGCTATTGACCATACCGCGCATAATACTCTCTACTTTTTGATATGGCAAGGGCTCGCGGTAAGGACGGATTTCGCTCAGGGCAGTAAACACATCGGCCACCGCCATAATGCGGGATCCGAGGCCCAGTTTTTTCCCATCAATGCGGAAAGGATACCCCGTCCCGTCCAGCGTCTCGTGATGATAGGCCGCCCATTCGGCGATGGTAGCGAAGCCGTCGATTTGCTCTAAAATCCGGTAGGTATAATAGGTATGCTGCTTGATGATGGCAAATTCCAGCTCTGACAGTTTGCCCCGCTTCTCCAGAATGGCGTTGGGGATGGCCAGCTTCCCAAGGTCGTGAAACAAGCCGGCGATGCGCATAGCTTTTACTTCGTCGGCGCTGTAGCCTTTGAGCTCGGCCAGAAAAGAGGCCACAAGGGCCACACAGCGGGAGTGAGCGCCCGTGAAGCGGCTGGTACGGTCAATGATGGTGGCAAAAACCTCGGCCACATTAATTACGTCGTCGATGGTGAACCGCATGCGGCCATAGTCGTCAATATCCCGGAAGAAGTTTTGGTAATGATTCCGATTAACCAGGTCAAACCAAAAGCTTTCTTTCGAGCTAAAATCGTGAAAAGCACGCACCAATTCGGGATCAAAACAGCTGCCGCTCTGGCTGCTGATAGCGGCCAAAACAGCGGGACGCTGGTTTAGGATAAAATCGTCCTCGTGCAAGAGGACTTCTACCCGGTCGGCAAGATTAATAATTCGGGAAATAAGCGGAATGTCCTCACCGGCTAACCCGGAAGGGCTCGACCCGTCCCAGTAATCATGGTGGCGGCGAATCGGCTCAGCCACCATACCCAGCTGAACCGAGTCTTTCAATAGTTCATAACCGGCTTCGGCGTGGGCATAGATGTTACCGCCGGCACCGGTCAGCATTGAAGGCAGGCGAAGCCTTTCCTCCCAACTGGACGCAGCGCCCAAGTCATGGAGCAGCGTCGCGTAAACTAAAATTAACCGCTGCATTCCGTCAAGGCCGATATGCTCAGCCAAACAATTGGCAATATATGCCGTCCGCCAGTGGTGACGGGATAAGCCGCCGGCAGACAGTTCCAGCGCCAGCGACAGGGCCCGGATAAGATTAACAGGATGAATGTTAAACTGCATTGGCCCCCTCCTCGCCAAACAAGTTGTTCTTCCATTACAACCACTTTATGCTAAAACCAATCATTCGTCAAGAGATCGCCCAACCTCTTCCAGGCGGTGGAGGAACCAGGTAACGGCTAGCAGATCGGCAGCGCCGCCAGGGCTAACGTTATGGGCAATAAATTCCTCGTCAAGCGCCGCGACCCGCGCCCGGCCATCAGCCGCGTACATGCCGCCGGCGGCCAGAAAGGCCGTCACCCGCGGCCGCAGCCACTGCCGCAAGATATCGGGGTTATGCCGGTTCATCACTGTTGTATCCTCAACATGGGCCATAAGCACCATCAAGGTTTCAACCAGCGCATCGTTAACGCTTAGCCCCGCCGCCAGCGCCTGCCTTAGCGCAGGAAGCCCGTAATCGCGCACGGCCGGCAAGCCCCGCTCCATTTCGCCGCGAATGCCGGTAATGCCATAGTCACGATACAGCCGTTCACCGGCCGTTAGCTTCGCCGCCGGCTTGGCCGCCACACTCCCTAGTTCCCGCGCGACAATGCCGTCCACCATTTCGGCCGCCGCTGCCAGGACGGCAGCGGGCGCTACCGGCTGCCGTCGCTGAACTAGCCAGCCGGCAGCGGCAACAACAATCCCCAGGGAAAACAGTAGGCCTTTTTGCGTATTAACGCCGCGCGTGGCCGTCAGCATCGATTGTTCACCTTCCCGACCAATGCGCCGCAGTACAGGTAGTAGCTCCGGTAAAGATCCGCCATGGCGCAGGCCCGCTTCGGCGCAGCGAGCCATCGTCAAGCTAAGCGCGGCCGTACTGGCCATAAAGGTGAAAAAATCCATATCCCGGTGCGCGCCGGCGTTGTTTCTGTCTACCAGACCCGGCGCCGGCGTGCAGGCCACTTCATACAACATCGCCTCTACGGCCAGCGCCCCGATCTTTTCAGCCCGGGGACTGACCGCCCGTGTCTCGTAGGCGACAAACCGGATTAACAGCTCGTCCACCGCCGCCGCCAGTTCCGCCGGCGAATGGCGCCGCTCGCGCATGCATAGCACCGCCGGACGGCTGCAGACAAAACATTGGCGCGCCTTTCCCGCATCCTGACGGGACACGAGCTGTCCGGCGGCGGTAAATACATCGAGATCCAGCAGGCGGCCAAACGGTTCCTCTTCTTCGATCGCTATGCAGACATCCTTAATGGCGTGAGCGTCACCGCGCAGGGCAATCAGTGCCTCCGGCCCGGTGACCAAGTTAAGCCGGCTGACCGCCAGCACATCGCACCGCCGCCGGACAGCGGCGACCGCGTAGTCGCACAGGCGGCGCACTTCCGGCCGGTCCTTGACCGGACCGGGAATATTGACCGTAATACTGATTATAGGCGTGCCGTACTCTGCGCGCAGCGCTTCCTGGCGAGAGCGGCGCTGCTCTTTGGCGGTGAGAATATCTGATAAAACAAGCTGGTCTGCCAACATGCTACCCCCATAAAGGATGCAAAAACCGCTGCATCAAAATATTTGTTGGTTTTGCCGCCAACAGTATAACAAAGAATTGGAAGGGACACAACGTCATTCGTTAGACAAATATACCTGGTTGGAAACATATGCAATCATAATAATTAAAGAAAGAAGGAAACGGCCGGGACTTTCTCAAAATACGAAAAGAGAGTCATCACAGAACAACGCGCAAAGATAATCATGCCTTCAAAGCCAGCACCACAAAGGGAGGGCACAGAGGCGCGATATTCATCGCGCGAAGAATTGAATAAAAAATTTTCTCCGCGTCCTCTGCGGTTCTATAAAATATCACCTCCCGCGACAACTGTCGCGCGCGTAACCCTTCGCGTTCTTCGCGGCCTTCGCGGTTTTACGCTTTCCAGGGTAGACCCCCCATGTCGTTAGCACGATACCAACAAAGAATGAAAACAGGTGTAGAGTTTTTGGAGTAGACTGGAGGAAAAACAATGTCTAAGCGCAGCACGGCAAAGAGGACAATAACAAAGTATGTATTATTATTTATCGGCGCCATTATTGCCGCTATTGGTCTGGAAATCTTTTTGATCCCCAACCAAATAATTGACGGTGGCATTATTGGCATCTCGATAATGGCCAGCCACTTGACGCAAATGCCGCTGAGTTTGTTTATCATTCTTTTTAATTTACCGTTTTTATATATCGGATACATACAGATTGGCAGGACGTTTGCATTTTCAACAATGTTTGCCATTTGCTCGCTGTCCTTTTGGGTAACAGTGTTACGACCCATCCCAGGATTAACGCAAGACTTGTTTCTCGCCTCCGTATTCGGCGGCATCATCCTGGGCATTGGCGTGGGACTAATCATCCGCTATGGCGGTTCGCTCGACGGTACGGAAATCATCGCCATTATTTTAGACAAGCGCACCGGCTTTTCTGTTGGCGAGATTATCATGTTTTTTAATGTGTTTATTTTGGGCAGCGCCGGACTGGTGTTTTCCTGGGATCGGGCAATGTATTCAATGGTAGCTTACTTTGTGGCGTTTAAGCTGATTGATATCACTATCGAGGGTCTCGATGAATCGAAAGGCGTTATTATTGTCTCGGATAAAGCGCAAGAAATAGCGGAAGTATTAATGACCCGGCTGGGTCGGGGTGTGACCTTTCTCCACGGCCGGGGCGCTTATTCCGGCGAAGCCAAAAATGTGCTGTACTCGGTAATAACCAGGCTGGAAATATCAAAGTTAAAATCAATCATCGATGAAATCGACGAAGATGCTTTCGTCACCATTCATGAGGTCCACGAAGTGATGGGCGGGCGATTTAAAAAGAAGGCCATCCATTAAGCATCTTAACGCGGCTCCTTCTATTCGCGGCAAGGTAGTATGAGCGGAGCGCAAGATTTACCGCAGCCAGCGCATACTATGAAAAACCATTGTGCTGAAAGGAGACTGCCTCTTGGAGCCTTTCCTCCCCAAGCGAGTTTTTTTTGAACCTAAGGCGCTCGACTATAGTCTGGGACGCCGGTTATATGACTTTTTCCGGCAAAAAGACATTGAGGTGCGTATGACGGCGTCGCATAACCGCGTAACGGGCATCCCCGGCAAGACGGCCAGCGAGGGCTACCGAGAGGCCAAGGAAACGTTGGTTGTCGGCGTCAGGAAAAACGGCAGCTTCGCCACCTGCAAGCCTTCGGCCCACTATCAGCTCCCCCTGGCGACCAGTTGCCCCGGCATGTGCGAATATTGTTATCTTGCCACGACGCTGGGCAAAAAGCCGTACTTGCGCGTTTACGTCAATATCGAGGAAATCCTCGATCAGGCGCAGGCGTATATTAACGAACGGGCGCCGGAAATTACCGTTTTTGAGGGGTCAGCCACCTCCGACCCTATCCCGACGGAATACCTTACCGGAGCCCTTAAGCGGACGATTGAGTTTTTCGGCCGGCAGGAGTTAGGGCGGTTTCGTTTTGTTACCAAATACAGCCAGGTCGAATCACTGTTAGATGCCCAACATAACGGGCACACGCGCTTTAGATTCAGCCTTAATGCGGCGACCATTATTGACCGCTATGAACACCGCACGGCCTCAATGGCCGAAAGGGTAGAAGCGGCGGCGAAGGTCGCCCGGGCCGGCTACCCGCTAGGGTTTATTGTTGCGCCGATCTTCGTTTATCCGGGCTGGGAAGAGGATTATCAGGCAATGTTTTCTGCCCTTGACGCCCAGCTGCCCCTTGACGCCCGGAAAGGCGTTACGTTTGAGTTTATCAGCCACCGTTTTACCACCCGGGCCAAAGCCAATGTCCTGGATATATTTCCCCATACCACCCTGCCTCTCAATGAAGAAACCCGCAAGTTTAAATTCGGCCAGTTTGGGTATGGCAAGTATGTGTATACTGCTGAGGTTATGCAGGCCATAAAAACCTTCATGCAGCGTCAGGTAGCCGCCTATTTTCCTGCGGCAAAGACGGAGTATTTCGTCTAGAAAAAATAATTTTGTGCCGACACACAATTCTTGGCAAGCAGGTTATATCCTGCCAGGTACAGAAGCTGAGCGCTGATAAAAAAATGCTGGGGCGGAATACTTTCCGCCCCAGCATTATCTACGACCGGGCGGGTGACGGGGCTCGAACCCGCTCCAGTCGGCTTGAAAATTCGAGCGCGAGGAGTAACTGCCATAACCAAAACCATACCCCGTCAGTTTGATTTATTGCCACGTAACGCTTACGCCGCCTGTACCTGAACCCGGCAGTGTGAAAGCGTTAATTACCTCCTGCGAATAAGCAATGTCTGCGTTTTGGGCAATCGCAATAGAACCATTTGCATATACTCCACCCGTTATGTTGGTGTTTTGCTCTATTAAAACTGCTTTATCGGCGTTATTGTTACCTTGGGCAACAATAACCAGGTTGCCGTAAGAAGAATTGTTTTTATTCAAGTTTTGGCTTATTGCCACACTGCCAGCAGCAATTAGAAGTATATTGTCACCGCTGGCAATGTCGACATTTTGGTCAATTACAACATTGCCTTTCACATAGATAATAGTCGTGCCATTTGCGGTAGTGACATCAAGCAATGTATTTTTATTAATTGTCAGGTTATCGCTTACATAATAAAGCGGCTGGCTGAGCGTATATTTCCCCCCTGACGGCCAGGGAAACGCCGCGCCCTTGTTATATAGCGCCGGGTCAAACTTGCCGCCAGAACCATAACTAGGCAAGGGTGATATGCCCGCATTTTCTTCTTTGTTGCCTGTTATGGTACTATGTTTATCAACAAAAATTGTCCCATTAGCCGCAATTGAACCAGTTATATTAGCATGTTGATCTAATGACAGATTGGCACCGGCAAAAATTGCTTTATCAAATATCAAAGAGTTAGCACCTTGACCGTCATTGAGTTTTCCGCCGCCCGAAACCGTGACTTCAACGGCAACTTTCCGGCTTACTCCGTTCACTGTACCTATGGACACAACAGTATAAGTCCCTGGCGAAGGACTGCCCACAGGAACAGGGTTTACAGTCACAACATATGTTTTATTTGAAACATTTTTTATGAGGTTTTGTGTGGAGTTCAACCAGCTCCAGTCCGTTGCCTGCTTGTTAAACGCGCTTATTGCCCTTTTGGCACCGGCTTCCGCTGCAAACTGCGCCTCGATTGCATCGCTATTAATCTTGCTAAATTTTACTTCATTTGTTACCATTGGCAGGATGGCAACGGCGAAAAGGCCTAAAACAATCATTACTCCGATGGCCATAATTGCCGCAGAGCCTTTCTGGTTAAGCATAGCTACACCTCTAACGCGTTAAGTTTGGCGAAAAAACCTTTGTGCTTAGCATAAATTCACCTGTTGAATTGTTTTCAGGATTATTTAATACCACAGTAACAGTCATCATGCGACCGTCACTGCTGTCTCGCTCAAAAGTAATATCTTTAACTATATTGGCAGTTATGCGGTTGCCGTTGCGGACAATGCAGCCGGCATTTGCGCCAGTACCAATCTCCACTGTGTAATTGTCGGAACCGATAGCGTAAACAGCACGGCTGCTTGTTGCTCCTTTTGCCGGCTCGGTTATCGTCGTCGCTTTTTGCAAATCGTTAACAAGTTCGTTAATGGCTATTCGAGCCTGCTGGACTTCATAAGTCCGCTTTTGCGCATAATGATACGATGCCACAGAAACGCCTAATACCCCAAGTATGCCAGTCATTATTATCGTCATAATGGCCATACCGACTACCAGTTCAACCAAAGTGTACCCTTTCTGGTCCACTCTTTCACCTACTTATACTTACTTATAATAATATGTTACAATCTGCAAGACTTTGTCCCCGGTTGGTTCAGACCATTGTACAGTCACCCGAACCGGTATTACATCAGCGTCCAGTCCGTCAGGTATTTCATCTGGGTCTAAAACTTTAATAGTATACTGAAATTTAGTTTTAGAATTAGGGTCATCAAAAAAATCACTTTTAAACCATTGCGGGCTTGACCTATCTAATCCAGTGTGGTCATGAATTTTTAGTTCAGTTAAGAGTTGGTGCGCTAAATATGTCGCTTGTGTTTGGTTGCTAATAGATAAGGTGCCTTGGGTAGATTGGTGAAAATTTAAAGCTAGTGCGGTAATAGCCAGCGCAAGAATTGTCATGCCAATCAACGCATTAATGTACACCCAGCCCTTTTGATTTTTCAGGATCATGTTCTCCCTGCTTCCTCATAACATAAAGTCTGCCTTCTTTCAAAACATGCAAAAAAACAAATAGCCAGAAATAAAATACCGTCTTTGCTAGGGCAAAGTAAAACAGAATAACTACCCTAGTTTTTAAAAAAATTAGACGCTAAAATAAAATGTCCTTTTGATTTCATTTTCCACAGACAGACGTATTTTGCAGTTGTGATAGCAGACAAGCTAGCCGGTGCTTTGCTATCACGGAAATAAAAAAGCCGTCATTACGACGGTCTTTTTTGGCATTGCACACTGGTTGCACACCAAAGTCAAATTTTTAGGCCTCGCGAACCCGCGAGGCCTTGATTTTAGCTGGAGCGGGTGACGGGACTCGAACCCGCGACACTCGGCTTGGGAAGCCGATGCTCTACCAACTGAGCTACGCCCGCATGTTACCTATTTCTCAGCGCTTATTATTTTACACGACTAATGTAGCAATGTCAAGGGTTGGCGGCCACTTAGGTCCCATAAATAATACCGCCTACCAGCGCAATATCCGCTGGTAGGCGGTTCTTGCAACGCTAATTTTGGCCGCGGGTTTCGCGAGTTCTTATAGAGTCTTCGTAATATTGTCCGGACAAAATCGGCCCTCCCTTTATGTGCCCTAATGTCGCTTTGCTACATAATATGCCGCACGTTAAATTATGGTGACATACCTCGCCCTTATTCCGGCATTCGATAATTTTCCGCTTTACCATCCTTAACTACGCCGTACATGACCACTAGGGCCGCCGCAATGGTGGAGAAAAAGAAACGACTAATGTCGTACCGGTCCAAGAGCGGCGCAACACTGCAGTCTGACGATATTATCCCGCCGGCCGTCCACCCTAAGAAGATTGCTCCGAGCCAACTGACGACGGGGAACTTCTCTAGGATAGCAACAATAACCGCGCTCCCCCAGATGATAACCGGGAAACTCATGACCAGCCCCAGACCTAGCAAGGTAAAATTGCCGTCGGCGATGGCGGCTACGGCGAGAACGTTGTCTAAACTCATAACTAAGTTGGCCACCATTATTTTAATAATCGCTGGCAGCAGCTCCCAGCTCTCGATTTGCGCAATGACTTCGGTTTCTTCGGCGCCAAACAGCTTAGCCGCAATCCATACCAGCATTACTCCGCCAATAATTTTTAAATAAGGTATACTCAGCAGCAGCGACGCCGTAAAAGTTAGCAGTATTTGCAGCACGACCGCGCCAATGCTGCCCCAAAGCACCGCTTTCTTTCGCTGCTCGGACGGCAGGCCGCGGCTCGCCATCGCGATTGCAAGTGCATTGTCGCTGGACAAAATCAAGTTAATCATTATTATGCTGAGCAGGATGGACCACTCCATGAAATCGCCCCTTTCTTTTTATCACACGCATTAGCATATGCGTGTAGACTAGCAAAAGGTTACCCAGCAGTGGCCCCCAACCCGAAATCCTTCCCGGCACAAAAAAACGGCGGACTATCCGCCGTTTTCTATTGCCCTATCTTCTTTTTCTGCCGGTAACCGTACCCGGCTGAAACTTTGCGCCCGATCCCGTTAATCTTGCCGGTAATACAAGCCCGGCAGTGCGCGGGAGTGTCGTTGATGCAGATCTTGCCGGGATAAAGAGCATATAACTGGCGATACTCCCCTTCGGTAACATTGGGCATGACTACATTAGCGCCGCTTTGCAGGGCAATAATCCGCCCATGCGGGTCCAGCGTTTCCATCGCCGTAGTAGCCGGTATGTTGATATCCGGCATGAGGAGTCGGGTAAGCGCCATTACTTTTAAACTGAGTGTAAACGTACCGCCTTTTGCGCCAGCCAGCGGCGTGTCGGGATTGGGGATGAACGGCCCGATGCCAATCATGTCGGCATCGATCGCTTTAAAAAAGAGAATATCGTCGGCAAGCGATTCCAGCGTCTGCCCGGGCAGCCCTACCAGACAGCCCGTACCGACCTCATAGCCAAGTTCTTTCAAATCGCGCAAGCACCGCATCCTGTTTTCAAAACTCATCCCCGGATCCAAAGCCTCATAGAGGGCTTTGTCAGTCGTCTCAATCCGCAGCAAATACCGGTCGGCCCCCGCTTCCTTGTACGCCGCATATTCTTCCCGCGTCTTTTCGCCGATGCTAAGCGTCAGCGCCATGTCCATAGCCTTGATTTCGCGAATAATATGCTGCATAGTAGGTACATCAAACGAACTGTCTTCGCCGGATTGCAATACTATCGTTTTGTAGCCGTAAGACTTAGCTTTGCGGGCAAAATCAATAATCTGCTCAACTGTCAGACGGTATCGCTTAAGGTTTTGGTTGTCGCGTCTCAGACCACAGTACAGGCAATTCTGTTTACAGATATTGGAGAATTCAATCAACCCTCGCAGATGGACTTCATCGCCGACAAACCTCTTGCGCACCCGGTCGGCCGCCGCAAACAGCTCTTGATTATACTCATCAGTCGCCAGCAGCTTAACGATTTCGTCCTTGGTTAAATCATGTGTGTGTTCTGCTTTGGCAATAATATTTAGCAAACTACTTCGCCCTCCGGCTTCAGTTTTGAAAGAGAAATAATTTCCTTTAATATCAATTCTATTATAATGGGTAATCCGGCAAGTGACCAGATAGCAGCACCGATAATCATAACAAATAATATAGCAATAATACAGCCACTCTACCTACAGCCAGCGCAATCCTTTGGGATAATGGTTTTTCAGGCTGTCCGCGCTCTGCTTGCCCCATCCGAGAGGATAGCCGTCGACGGTGACGAGTGTCCACCCTTTTTCGCCCTGGCGGGGCAGCGCTTCGCCCCGCAGATAGCGCCAAACCGCGTCGTCGGCGGCGGAATAGTCGGCTGTGTAGCGGACATCCTTGGCGGTAATGGCCATAGCCAAGGCATGCGAAGGTTCGAAACGGTTTTTCGCCAGCCAACCCAAATGCCAGCCGGGCCGAAGGATCTTAAGCCCGTCAAGCGGTGGCGCGCCCGGCGGCAACAGGTAAAGATGGTCGCCAAACAGTTGTAGGTCACCTTCCGGCACGGTAGTAAAGAATTCCCGGCAAAAAGCAAGATAGTCTTTTAAGCGGGAGTCGGCGCGGCGCTTTCCCTCTTTGCGGCCAGGCCGGATGCCAGTCCCTTTGCCTTCCCCCTGCTTGCGCAGCAGAGCTAGGAAATGACCTTCGCCCCGAAGTTTATGCGGCCACAGGCGCACGGCGCCGGCAAGGTCGCTGCGACCGCCGCCCCAGGCCGGTACGGCAGAAGCAAAGCCATGGTTGTGCGGCAGCGGCACCACCGCCAAATCCGGGTAAGCAGCCAGCAGCCAATCGACAATCTCTTCGTTTTCCTCCGGGGCAAACGTGCAGGTAGAGTAGAGCAGCCAGCCGCCGCTTTTTAGCATTCTTACTGCATCCGCCAAAATCTCCCGCTGCCGGGCGGCGCACTGACGCGGAGCATCCTGAGTCCACTCCTGGCAAGCGGCGGGGTCTTTGCGGAACATTCCTTCACCGGAGCAGGGCGCGTCCACCAGAATCCGGTCAAAAAAAGCAGGGAAACGCTCGGCCAACCGCGGCGGCGTTTCGTTCGTCACGATGCAGTTTTTTACGCCAAGCCGTTCGATGTTTTCGGAGAGAATTTTGGCCCGGGCCGGATGGACTTCATTGGCAATAAGCAGGCCCTGCCCTTGCATAAAGGCCGCTAGGTGCGTCGCTTTGCCGCCCGGCGCGGCTGCCAAGTCTAAGACAAATTCTCCCGGCTGCGGCGCCAAGAGCGGCGCCGCAGCCATGGCGCTCGGCTCCTGGATATAGTACAAACCAGCGGCATGGTAGGGATGTTTACCCGGCCGCTGCTCTTCGAGGCAATAAAACCCGTCGGTCGCCCAAGGCACGGGCGTCAGAGCAAACGGCGCCAGGCTTACCAGTTCGGCTGGCGTAATTTTAAGGGTGTTTACCCTTAGGCCATATGTGCGGGGCTCTTCGTAGCTTTGGTAAAAAGCGGCGAACTCGTCTGCCAGCAAGGCCTGCATCCGCTGGCAAAAGGCCGCAGGTAGATCGTGATGCATAGGACCTCCTTAGCGTCAGGGGACTATCTAAGGGGATTATAGTCGCTGGGGCTGACTTGCGCAAGCACTGCCAATATGGGCGCCATATAAAAAAACGGCGGGGACTATTGCACCCAGCCGTTGATGAGATAGTGCCACTTGCGGGCGATGCGCACATGACGATTGAGATCTTCGGCCAGCCGGCGCTGCTGGTTGCGGCTGAGCCCGCTCCAGGAGTAGTAGCCAGTATAGCGGGCTACTACTTCCGCCACGTCGCTGTCGGTATATCCCAGGCGTTTAAGATAGGCTATGTCCAGGGCAATGCGCTCTTGATAGTCCATACCATCATCCTTTGCGGCGTTTGTTACGGTTAGTGTTACCGAAAATCACCGCGCCAATCACTACTTCGCCATTATGCGCATGGCCGATTTTACGCCTCACCTCTGGCTTAGCGGTACTCTTTGGCAATAATGGCCCGAAACTCGGCCCGGGCCGCTGCCAACCGCTGCTCCGCCGCTAATCGCGCCTTAGCATCGTACGGATTATCGGCAGCGTCGGCCGCATATTTGCACCAGGCTTCGGCCAGGTCCAGGGCATAAACAAAGTCTTCGGCCATCGCCCCTTTATAGAACAAGGCCGCGTGTTTTAACCGGTTAAATTCATACTGCCCCTCCCAATAAATGTCTACGGCCTGCCCTGGCGACTGCTTCTGGAGCGCGTTCCCCTCGCAGGCGATACGCTCCATGAGCGCCAGCATTGCAGCGGCGCTTTCATCGGCGAAAGCATTGTCCTCGTCTGTATAGGTATATGGCGTCAACCGGTAAAGGTAGCCGGCGGCCGTGAGGAAAAGTAATAATGTAGACATAATAGCAATAAACCGCCCCATAGGCCCACCGCCTTCGTCTGCTAAAATCATCTATAGCATCTGCATTCGGGCCGGCGGCTAATTCGTGGTATTTTTCGCTAAAAAATAGTCCCGAGTCACAACGTGTAACCCGGGGTGCAAAAAACCGCTCCTCGCATGAGGAGCGGCCGAGGTGGTGCCTCAGGGCGGAATCGAACCGCCGACACGAGGATTTTCAGTCCTCTGCTCTACCAACTGAGCTACCGAGGCATATATGGCGACCCCGATGGGACTTGAACCCACGATCTCCGCCGTGACAGGGCGGCATGTTAACCACTACACCACGGGGCCATAGACGAGTTGGTGACCCGTAGGGGATTCGAACCCCTGTTACCGCCGTGAAAGGGCGGTGTCTTAACCACTTGACCAACGGGCCTTGTGTGGTTGATATCAGCAGACAAGTAAACTCTGGCATCTCGCGGCAGCGCCCGAGCATACCGCGGAGATTATTATAACCCAACACGTCACATTTGGCAATACCTTATTAAAAATATCTCAGTGACAACTCTTTTTTTCTGTTACGGAATTTTTCCCAGTAAGTTCGGTCTCTTTACCTGTTTGATTTCCGCCACAGCAGCCGGACTTGTGCCCATTTGATTTACTTGAGCCATGGCTATGTCCGCCGCAGCATCCTCCAAACCGCATCATTAAAAACATCACACCGAAGATAAGCCCGTACTGTATAATATCCTGCCATTCCATATGACAGCCCTCCTTATTTGCTGTTTGACTATAATATAACAGAAAAACTTGAAAAACTTATGAAGAATATTTGTTTTTGTTGTGAACTTTTACTATATCCGCTTATTTTGCGCCATATTATAAAAACAGCCGGACATCCTCTACCTGAAAGGTTATCCGGCTGTTTTTACCCTTGCCCTATTAACCGTGATGACCAGAGTGTTCGTTTCCGCCTTGCGGAGCATCTTCTGACGGCTTTTGTTGCTCTTGATTGGTAGTTTGATCAGCAGTCTGAGCGGCGGCAAATACCGGAGTCAGTGTAGGACTCACGACCGCGCCAAATACAAAGGCAGCCACCAGAGCAGCAAATAAGGTTTTGGTAATCTTCTTCATTGTCAGTTCCTCCCAAATGAAATATTTTCATACGTTCAAAGCTAATGAATGTGTACTTATACGGTGATATCCACCTTTTGCCCCAAATTAGGGTCGATACTTATGGCCTGCGCTTTGTTAGCCGCCGGTGTCTGATTGGTGTTGGTAGTTGTATTTTTGGCACCGCCCATCATTTGGCTGTGTTGGCTACCACTGCAGCCAGCCATACCAGACATACCCGCACCACCAGCTACTCCGCCCATTGTCATCTTCTTCACCTCCGTTATCATCCGGATTACTGGAATTTGTTAACCGCAATGTAATTATATAACATCAATATGAAGAACCTGTGAAGAAACCGTGAAAAACTGATATATTTTCTAAATTGCCTATTTTTTACCAACTCAACTATTTGTTTCCTGATTTGCATAGAACCCCAAAATACGTCTACGGCTTAAACGCGAGTTCTGGAAAAAGTTTAAGTGGAGAAGTTTCAAGAAGAAGCTCTGGGAAAAGTACGAACCCGGCCTGTGGAGGATCGTCGACCAAACTATTTCCACAACAAGGACAGCTGGGATAAAGTTCATAATCATACTCATAGCCACACCATGAGCATATTCTATATAAACGATAATAATAAATTTTATACACTTTAAAGATTAATTTATAAGTTTTTACACACTTTCTAGTACATTGGGCCGCTGTTATCGTATGCTAAAGTAAGTTTATCCCAGTTTACTTTTGCGCCTGTGATTGCGGCGCCATCTACTTCATTGGAGTTGTAAAGAAGGCCTTTACCAAGTATTAAGTCTTGTTTACCTAAAACAGTATTTACACTGCCAATTTTAGTATCCAAATTGAACCGGTCAATGCGAGTAGAGTTAAAACTATCAATAGAAGATTTATCAAAGCCTTTTTCATCAGCTGTGGTTAAACGAACGTTAATTTTGGTATTATCATTTACTTTTCCGGTTGCGCCGAGGCGGAAACGATATGTAGTATCTTCGGTTGCATTGTCATATTGAACTCGCGCTTCACCATTGAATTTAATTTGATTGTCCAATTGTTTCTGAATACCATCGACTTTTATTCCTAACTCGTTCAGTTCAGCACCAAATTCAGCAGCTAATTTGTCAACAATAATTTTTTGGTCAACTGTAGAGACTTTCCCCATAGCCTTAGCAACGATTTGGGCCATCTCATAGCGAGTTAGCGTTTTATCCCCTTTAAAGGTGCCATCGCCATAACCATCGATAATACCGGCCGCAGCAAGTTTATTTACTGCATCATAGGCCCAGTGTTTTGGGGGAACATCAGAGAAAGGATTGGCAAAAGCAGGTACCGCAAATGTTACGGTGAGAGCGGTTGTGATAGCAGTTCTTAGAAGTCTTTTTTTCATTATATTCCCTCCAAATAATTAGTAGTTTTGTGTAGACCCAAGCCATACAATATAAATTTTGTATAGGCTTCCCGCCCTTGTTGAGGAATGCATGTTTATGATGCACCTTGAGGCTAGCTTCTATATGTTGTAGCGAAAGCTTCACTCCCTTCTTCATTCGCATAATCTTAGGGTCTGTAAGCTCCCCTAAGCGGTTATCTTTATAATATCAGTTCAATATGAAGATCCTATGAGCAACCTATGAATAACCTGTGTTTTTTTTATGAAGAAGTGATGAATTTTTTTTGATAAATATAAACGTTTACCCGAAAATATTATCCTGATCACCGCGTAAAACCAAATTTTGCTTAATGGCCGTATCAGTCATATCACTCCTGTTTTCTCCATCTCACCGGTACTGCACAACGGCAAACATGCCGCAATATTGTTAACGTGTAATGCGAAATATGACAGTGAAACGGCCAGTTACCAAGATTGTCAGAGTCAAACTCAATATCCCAAGTTTCTCCGGACAAAATGCCCGGTCTCAGCTTTAATCGTCATTACTGGTTCATTGCCTTGTGTTCAGGACTGTTTACATCATGACCCATAGATTGATTCGTGCTTTGTTGGCTATTTACGGAAGGTGTGGCTTTCGTGCTACCGCAACCTGCAAGAAAAACGCTAAGCATAAGTATAATCGCCACTCCGAATATAAGACTTTTTTTCAAGTAAAATGCCCCCTGTTTTTAAAATTTTGCTAATTTATGTGTAAATTCATCCTCAGTTAGAAACATATTTATCTACAGCATGTTCCTGGCGCTCGCACCAATCCCAACACTCGGCCATATCCAAGCATTTTTTGCTGGTTACCCATTGTCGTCTATTTCCAGATAAAGCGAAGCGCAGAAGTCCAATTAAGAAAAATGTGAACTACTTGTATAATCCTTGACTATCACCGAGTTCACCGGCTCGATTTTTTATATAATACAATAAATATCCGACAACCAACATTTGAACTACCGCTAATGCCAACATATCTTTCCCCCTATATCTGCTTAATTGATACTTTTATGATACGACAATCATATGAAATCATTATGAAGAACATGTAAAAAACTGATGAATTTTCAATTTCCCATTTGATATAACACGACATCCCCGAATTTTGCCAAATATAACAAAAGCCAGCTCGGTCACCCTGATACTGGCTTTAACTGTTCTTAACCTTTACCTCGATAATACCCTGTATTAAATATCACCCGCTTGTTGTATTTGCAGCAACTAACGAATTTTCCATAATTTCTTCACATTTCTTTCATAAGACTTTCACAACAATAACCTATACTGTAACTAGAAACTCTCTTTGATAGAAATTACTGGGAGGAATTAATATGGCCACGAAACAAACCACTGCACAACAAGGGCATAAGCTGGCCCAATCACCGCGTTTAGCAGTTATTAATAATGTTAGTGCTCAGGAACTGTTGGAAGCGTATAACCAAGGTAGGGCGCTGATTTATGATCTGCGTACACCCGCAGAGTATTCCGAGTATCACATCCCCGGCTCGATCCTTCTGCCCTATGAAGAACTCGCTGAACGAATAGACGAAATACCTCGTAACACAATTGTATATATAATATATATAATATGCCGCACCGGTAATCGGACGACAAAGGCAGCTGCTATTTTGGCCGAATATGGTTACATAAACATCTACAATGTAGTCGGCGGCATACATTGTTGGGAAGGACCCTTGGAAGGTACAGCAGATTTTCTATAAGGAAGAATGAATTTTGCAGTTTGAACTATACTATTTGGCCGGACCATATGGTCCGGCCAAATAAAGTGAGCCCAACCCCTTTATTATTGGCAGTACCTGTTCTTTTAACTCTGCATGATACTCTTTCATCATAAAAGTACGCACTTTTATGATAGATACTATATGTTATTGCAGATATTATCAAATAGGAGAGTGGTAAAATGTCTAACTGTGAGGCAAACGATACAAATTGTCCTGTAACATACACACTGTCTGTGCTCGGGAGGAAATGGAAATGGTTGATAATTTATACGTTATCCGAGGAAGGAACTTTAAGATACGGAGAGTTGAAGAAAAGCCTGCCGGGTATTACCCATAAAATGCTAAGCAAACAACTTAAAGAACTAGAGTCAGAGCAATTAATTTATCGCAAAGAATATCACCAAATTCCGCCTAAGGTGGAATATTCTTTAACTCCGAAAGGAAAAACACTTATTCCAATACTGAATCTCATGTGTGATTGGGGCGCAGCAAACTGGCCTTTCAAAGCAAATAATGATTCTCTTGATTCTCTGCAAAAGGGTTGAACACTAAAAATTAGTTTCAATTTCGATGCTGTAATTAGGCTGGTTCGCGTCACTTTTACTAGTAATATCCATTCTATTAAATCTATTAAAGCAGTGGCTGGAAGTGCTATACCGGCACCATGTGGAAGTAGTGAAAATTACCCCTATAGGTCCCTTTATTTTTAAGACTAGTATCAAAGTTAAAAAACAAAACAAATAAAAAAGCAGGTGTTCATCCTTTCCTAACCTGCTCTCTTAGAATTAATCTCAGCCCTTCCGTATCCCGCTACTACTCACCGGCAGCCACCAGTTTTGTAAAAAACAACAACTTTTCTATTTTTACTCTAACAGTTTTAAAATTTGTTGCCATACTGCCAAGGTAGTAGACATCTATACCATCTATTACAGCCTTTTGATAACTTTGAACCTTTCCTGGCTCAATTTTCCCCAGTCGCACGGACGGGATCAGGGCGTCACCAACGCACCCGCCCCCTCAGCAGCTGCCGGGCCGCTTAATAACTTCAACGGTGATGGCGCTATCCTTATTCTTTTTTATTATATAATTGCGGGCATCGGGCTCGATAATTATATTCATTTCATTCACCTCCCATTATCATAAGTTTCGGTTCCAGTATAACAAATGACTATGAATTTTTTATGAAGGAAATGACGTTTATGGTCCTAATTAACAGGCAAATATACCGTGAACTCGCTGCCTTTCCCTAATTCGCTCTTTGCCTCAACTTTTCCGCCGTGTAGCTCTACTAATTGCTTTACAATAGCAAGGCCGATACCAGAGCCGCCGCTTTTACGATCGCGGGCGAAATCGGCCCGATAGAAGTGTTCAAAGATATGCGGAAGGTCATCGGCACTTATCCCTTTACCGTTATCGCGAATAGAAATTGCCACGTACTCTCTGGAGTCGAGATTAACTACAGCAGTAACCGCTTCAATCTTACCGTTAGCCGGCGTGTAGCGAACGGCATTGGAAAGTAAATTGTAGAGTACCTGATTTATCCTCATGACATCAATACTGATTTCCGGCACATGTTGCAAGCTGCAAGCAAGCTTGATTTTTTTTTCATCTGCCAAAGGTTTTAACATATTTACGGCACGGCTGACTAAAGGATTAACATCTGTTAACTGCCTTTCCAGTGTAAGCTGGCCAGCTTCGGCTAATGATAACTCACGAAGCTCATTTATTATCTTATTTAAATAAACCGTTTCCTCGTATAACGAATGTAATTGTTCGGGACTGGTTTCCACTACTCCCTCGAGCATCCCTTCCAGGTTGCCTTGAATAACCGAGAGGGGAGTCTTGAGTTCGTGCGCAATATCAGCTAGCAAACGCTTGCGCAGCCGATTGTTCTCAGCTAGCGCACGGGACATCCTGTTAAATGTATTGGCTAACCGTCCCACCTCGTCGTTAGAGTTAATGTCAACTGTATGCCCTAACTTACCTTGCTCGATAGCCTCGGTGGCAGCACTTAACCGTCGGAGCGGAACAGTAATGCTTCGCGCCAGAGCATAGCTTGCAACAAGACCTATAACAAGTATGCCGGCGCCATACCAAACAAGAGACCGATGGATGTTAGCAAGAAATGCTTGCTCCGGAGTTCCCATCATTGACCCCATGGATATATTAGACAGCATATTCTGCAATAACAGCTGATTTAAATAAGCACTAAAATGGACTTCCATTTGGTAGTTTGCGAGATAGCTCATGGTGAATACAGTAATAGCAACTAGCGAAAACATCAGGCCAGTGATTCGGTAAGTAAGGCTATACATTGTCATCACCTGCAAACTTATAGCCTACGCCATAAACAGTGATAATGTATTTCGGTTCTTTCGGATTATTTTCAATCTTTCGCCTAATGTTTTTGATATGAACATCTATTGTCCGCTCGTATCCTTCTGAAGCATATCCCTGGACTTGCTCAATTAACTGCAGTCTTGAAAATACCCGGCCTTTATTGGTCGCCAATAATTGGAGGATTTTAAACTCGGTTGGTGTCATGTCCAAGATCTCGTCGTCTTTAATGATTACATGGCGTTCTGCGTCGATGAGCAAGTTGCCAACCTTGATAGGCTCTGGTTGGGCAGCTATCTTATGGCTTCGCCGGAGAATTGCTCTTACCCGTGCCACCACTTCCCTCGCACTAAATGGTTTAGTAACATAATCATCAGCGCCCATTTCCAGACCAATAAGCCGGTCGGCTTCTTCGTCTCGGGCCGTAAGCATTAGGATAGGAATATCGCCGATTTTTCTGGCCCGGCGGCACACCTCCCAGCCATCTATACCAGGCAACATAAGGTCAAGAACGACAATGTCCGGCTTTTGCTCCCGTATCTTATCTAATGCCTGATAACCATCATGAGCTATATACGTGATAAAGCCATCTTTTTCAAAATAAGCTTTTAACAATGCGGCTATTTTGACATCATCGTCTACGATTAGCACAGAGTTTTTGCTCAATGTTGATACACCTCATTTAATTTTAACTTCTGCTATTAATTTAGAAAGGCACGGTATGTAGCCGTGCCTTTCGTTATTACTTCGGAGCTGCCGGATGATGAGCGGCATGATCCGCCGGATCTACACTTGCTGTGTTGGTATTAGAGCCAAACGATTGCTGGCTGTCGTTCGCCGGCATCATGCCTGCGCCTTGTTGCATCATTTTCTGCATTTCCGGTGAGGTCATCATGGTCTGCATCAATTTTTGCATTTCCGGATTGTTCATGATTTCTTGGCACTGCTTTTGCATTTCCTCGCTCGACATGGTTTTGGCCATATCCTGCGCTCCCATTTGCATCATTGCAGCCTGCCCTGTCTTTTGCTCATTAATTTTTTCGGCGGCGCTGCCTATGGCACTGTTGTATCCGAAGGCAACCACCGTAGCTGTAAGTAAACCACCGACGACCCAAGCTATTAATTTTTTATTCATAATAATCATCCTTTCGTTTGTTAAGTATTTAACCTTGCGTAATTGATCTGTTCTAAGTATATACTAGCAAACGAATTTGGATTTTTAATGAAAAAATTATGAAGAAATCGTGAAGTTGCACGCCATAATACAATTACTTCTCCTCAAATAACTCTTTTTGCGCCATAATATCGTTTGACAAAATAGTCATCCTTCATATCGCCAATTGCGACGACACCCTGAGACCACGAGGTATGAACAAATTTATCAGCGCCAATATATATCCCCACATGTGAGGCCCCTGGCTCATAGGTAGTAAAGAACACCAAGTCGCCGGGCTCTAGCGCAGATTTAGCTACTGGCTGTCCCACGAGAAACTGCCGGTCTGCTGTCCGCGGCAAGCTTATGCCGGCCTGCCGAAATACATACTGAACTAATCCTGAACAATCGAAGCCTTGCCCGGGACTTGCGCCGCCCCATACTACCGGTTGCCCCAACATTGTTTTGGCTATGGATACAACTGCCTGGTTCTTCTCCCACGCCTTCGCGGTCACTATCTCCTCCGGGACAGGCAGCACGGCCTCGTTGATGATCGAATCTAGGGTTTTAAGAAAATTATCATATGTAGTGGCAGCAGGGACGGCCATCGCCGTCCCTGTGCTGCCTAGAGTCACCGCAAATACCGTAGCGATTATTAGTTTTCGCATAACGTCACCTTGATTATTACATATTCTGATGCGAAGAAGCTTTAGCCAGCAGTCGGCCTTTCCAAACATAGTAAATACTTGGCAGTACCACCAGGGTTAAGATGGTAGAGGTGACCAGGCCGCCCACCACGACGAGCGCCATGGGGCGCTGGATCTCAGAACCTGTTCCGGTGGAAAAGATTAAGGGAAACAAACCAAGGCTAGCCACGAGCGCAGTCATCATAACCGGACGGAAACGGTCAAGAGCGCCTTGCTGCACCGCTTCTTCTAAGGGCCTATCCTTTAACAAACGGTTAATATGGTCTACCATGATAACACCGTTTTGCACCGCTATGCCAAAGAGGGCAATAAAGCCTACTGCTACAGCTACAGTTATATAGGTGTCGGTAAGATAGATAGCCACAATACCGCCAACCAAGGAAAACGGAACATTGAGCATAATGAGCAGCGCATCCCCGACAGAGTTAAAGGACATGTAGAGCAGGAAGAAGGTTAAGAGGATTACCGCCGGAATTACCAGCGCCAGACGGTCTTTTGCCCGTTGCTGATTTTCGTACTGACCGGCCCACTTATAGTAATAACCGGGTGGTAGCTCAACTTTTTCCTTAATTACTTTTGACGCTTCATCCACGAAGCTTACTATGTCCCGGTCACGAACATTCAATTGAATGATAACCCGGTAGATGCCGTTTTCGCTACTGATCATGGACGGACCATCAACAACGCGAAACTGAGCTACTTCCCCAAGCGGAACATATGCGCCGGAAGCCGGTGCAGCGAAAGCTGCGGCAGCGCCAGAACCCATTCCGCCCATACCGCCGCCAGTACTGCCAGTCTTGGCACTGCCGCCGGCTGTTACCGGTATGAGAATATTGCGCATGGCATCAATGTTTTCCCGGTTGTCCCGGTTATAGCGCAGCAGGATATCAAATCGTTTTTTCCCTTCGATTGTCGTCGTCGCCACCCGACCGCCGATCGCCATTTCAATTGCGTCTTCCACATCGTTGATGTTAAGACCATAACGGGCAACATTTTCCCGGTCGACATGAATTTCGAGATATGATGCGCCAAATATCCGCTCGGCCAAGAGATCACTTACTCCTGGCACGGTGGCTAGCGCTTTTTCGATTTCAAATGCTTTTTGCTGAAGTACATTTAAGTCATCACCATACAATTTAATCCCGACATCTGTACGCACGCCGCTGGTTAGCATTGCAAGTCGCCCGGCAATTGGTTGAGTAAAGGCCAGATTTAAACCAGGCAGGCTTGATAATTTGCCCATCAACTCTTGTTCAATGTCCGCCTTGGTTATGCCCGGGCGCCACTGCTCTTTTGGTTTTAGGGTAACAATAGTTTCTATCATATTGATCGGGGCCGGGTCTAGTGCGGTATCGGCCCGGCCGACTTTACCGACCGACATTTCGACTTCGGGAATTTCCATGATGATTTTATCCATCTTTTTGGCGGCATCCACCGCTTCGGTAAGGGAAACAGACGGTAGCATCGTCGGCATCACCAGGAAAGTCCCCTCATCTAAAGCCGGCATAAACGATGTTCCCAAAAATGGCAAAAGGGCAAAACCGGCAATCATGATGGCGAGCGCGGCCGCAATAGTGGCGGTACGAAACTTAAGCGCTGTTTTTAATATCGGCAGATAGACGTGATGCAGCTTGCGCACTACCCATGTCTCTTCTTCCTTGATTTTGCCCCGCAACAAGATAGTGCAAAGTACAGGAACTAAGGTAAAGGCGAGTAGCAGTGAACCTGACATGGCGAACGTCTTAGTCCAGGCCATCGGCGTGTAGAGTTTGCCCTCGGTTCCAGTCATGGTAAACACGGGCAGGAAGGTCACAATGATTATAGTGATAGAAAAGAAGATCGGACCAGCTACTTCCTTGGCCGCTTCTAACGTCACATCAATAATACTGTGCTTGCCGCCGTCTTCAGCAAGGTGGCGGTAAACATTTTCGACCATTACGATGGCCGCATCGGTCATAACCCCAATCCCGATAGCAATGCCGCCGAGAGACATCAGGTTAGCGGAAAGATGGATTTGCTTCATTAAGATGAAAGCAATTAAGATACCTATTGGGATTGCACTAGTAACAATAATGCTTGAACGGAAATTTCCTAAAAAGAGGAAAACAATGATTGATACAAGCAAAAATTCTTCGACAAGCGCTCTTGTTAAAGTGTTAACCGCCTTTTGGACCAGCTCGGTCTGGTCATAGTAGGGCACTATTTTCATCCCTGGAGGCAGGGTCGGCTGAATTTCGGCTATCTTGGCCTTGGCCCGCGCGATAACCTCCAGTGCGTTTTCACCTGACCGCATGACGACAATGCCGCCTGCCGCCTCATTACCAAACTTGGTTAAAACGCCACGACGAAAATCAGGACCGATAGTAACCCGGGCTACGTCTTTGACATATACTGGTATATTGTTGTTTTGCGTGATGACAATATTGTTTATATCATCGACTGATTGGACAAGGCCAAGACCGCGGATTACGTATTCCTGACCGTTTTGTTCTACTACTTTCGCCCCGATATTGGCGTTATTGGCGCTTATGGCCCCATATACCTGGCTAACACCAACTTTATAGGCCTTTAATAAATCCGGGTCTAAATTTACTTGATACTGAAGAACATACCCGCCAATACTTGGCACCTCAGCGACACCAGGTACAGCACTAAGCTGAGGTTTGATGAAAAACTCCTGGATAGTACGCAGTTCGGCCAAATTGTGCCGGTCGCTCTCAACAGTATACATGAATACTTGGCCCATTGGGGTACTTACCGGCCCTAAAGTGGGCTGTACCCCCCGAGGCAACCTTGGAATAGCTTGCTGAATTTTTTCGGCCACCACCTGCCGGGCAAAATACGTATCCACGCCGTCTTCAAAAATAACAGTAATCATGGACAAACCAAATGATGACGACGAGCGCACTTGTTTAACATTTGGCAGGCCTCTCAGCGCTGTCTCGAGCGGATAAGTTACCTGGTCCTGTACCTCTTGCGGACCCCGGCCCATCCAATCAGACATAACCAGTACCTGGTTTTCACTCAAATCCGGGAAGGCATCGATCGGCATATCTTTCAGGGCAAAGCCGCCCCACAGAATTGTAAATACGGTTAGAACGACAATAATTACTCGATTATGTAGCGAAAACTCGATTAATTTATTTAGCATAGCTTATCCCCCTAGTGACCGGCATGCTCGCCGCCAGCTTTGCCTGAAGGCGCAGGGTTTGCTGGAGCTTGCGGCACGGCTGCAGGCTGAGAGGCTTGCGGTTTTCCGCCGCCGCCATGGCCCGCATGGCTGCCAAAGTTGCCTAACTGCGTTTGCGAATCGATCAAGAAGGTTGCTGCTGTCACCACAACCTCACCAGGCTGGAGGCCTGATAGGACTTGTATGTAACCGTTTGCTTCCTGGCCAATTACAATATCGCGTTTAACGAAGGTATCTTCACCTTGGGCAACAAAGACTACCTTCCGTTTACCGGTATCAAGCAAGCTTGAAGCCGGTATAACCACTGTTTCGCCCAGTGGCACTTTAATAGTAGCGTTAGCAAACATATTAGGCTTGAGCTTGCCAGCTGGATTAGCCATCTCGACCCTAACTTTGACGGTGCGGGTAGCATCGTCAAGCACAGGATTTATAAAACTAACTACTCCTGTAAAAGTTTCGCCGGGATAGGCTGGGGTCGTAACGGTAACGGTTTGGCCGACCTGCACGTTTGCTACATCTTTTTCATACAGATCAACATAGAGCCACACTGAGGATAAATCGGAAACAGCGTAGAGTTTTTCACCCGGCATGATGTAAGCGCCGAGCAGAACTTGCTTTTCAAGCACGGTGCCGCCGAATTGGGCGCGAACAGCCATATGCGTATTAGGCTGTCTGGTATGGGCAATATGCTCTATGTCTTGCGCCGGCACGCCCAAAAGTTCGAGTTTGCGGCGCGCTGCTTGCAACAGTTGGTTATTCATCTGTACAATGTCGCGACTCGCGCCGCGCAGTTTATCCACCGTATCTATCGCCAGGATGTATTCTTCTTGGGCGGCAATATAGTCGGGACTGTAGACGGCGGCAATTACCTGGCCGGGCTCAATATACTCCCCTTCGGCAGTGACGTATAGTTCATCGACACGACCCATTACCCGGGAGGTGATATAGGCCCGGCCATTTTCGTTAATGGCAATTTTGCCTGTCGTCCGAATTTCTTTCGTTAGCGCCTTTTTCTCTACCACCGCCGTTTGTACTCCGGCAAGTTGGCGAGCCTTGGCGTCAAGCACTACCTTCTCCCCGTCTACTTTAACTACGGCAGCACTACCACCATGTCCGGCATGGGTTGCCGCCGCTGGCATTTGTTTGTGAGAGTTATAGTAGGCAAAAGTCCCTCCGGCAATTACGGCCACCGCTACGCCGGCAATTATGATTTTTTTCTTATGCGTGCTGTCCACCATTGTTCCTCCTAGTCTTTATTTAACTTTTGTTATATCAGCGTTGAGAAATAATGGCTTACCTACTGCCTTTTCCAAATTGGCTATGGCCTTTTCATAATCTACTTTTGCTTTATATAAACCTAGTTTGGCGTTACGCAACGTGTTCACGGCCTCAAGCACGGTCATGAAATCAGTCTTGCCATTGGTATAACTAACAGTTGCCGCCTGATATGTCTGTTCGGCTTGAGGAATAATAGTGTTTTTATAAAGGTCAATTTGCCGCCAGCTTGCCTGGGCATCGGCAAGCGCCATCTGAACATCCAGTTCAGCCATGTTCTTCATATTTTTGAGGGCTGCCTCAGCTGCCGCTAAATTGGCCTCAGCCGCTTTAATGTCCGCCTTAATCTTACCCTGCCGGATTGGCAGCATAGCCATGATCTCGACCTTCCAGGTAGGTTTACGGTCTTCAAGCATTAGACCCATCTCAGTTTCTTCTACCATTTTTTCTTTATTAGTTTTGTAGCCTAAGGTGAATTCAAAGTCCGGTAACTTTTGCTTGCGTGCGAGCTCAACTGTGCTTTTAGCCATTTCTACCTGATAATTCATACCGATAATAGCTGGCTTCTCCGCTGCTGCTATTTTGGTAAGCTCTGCCAAATCAAGGTTAGGCGGCGGTGCATTAAACTCTTCCGTAACCTCAATCTGCGCATCAGCACTGCGCCCCATGAGATTGTTCAGTTTGGCTTTAGCAACTGCTTCCATTGCCGCCATGTTTAAAAGATCGGCTGTCATTTTGGAAAACTCGGTCTGCGCTTTCAAGGTATCTTGGAGCGGAACCATGCCGGTCGAATAGTTTACTTGGGCAAGTTTTGCCAGTTGCCCCATCAGTTGTTGGGTTTCCTTACCAATGACCAGCGCCTGCTTAGCATATAAGTAGTCGTAATAGGCCTGCTTGGTTTGGGTGTAAATGTCAAGTTGTTTCTCGCTGTAACCAGCTTTAGTCATATAAGCGTCGTTTTCGGCCATCTTTCCCATCGCCTTGAGCTTCGCCGGGTTCATGATTTCCTGGGACAGGCTAATCTCAGTCATCACAGCACTGCCAATGTTTAGTGGACTGCCAGCAATCTCGTCTTTCATAAAACCAAGCTTAGGATTAGGTTGAGCCGTGACTGACGGCACCTTGCTGATTTTTTCTTCCCAGCGTTGCTGGGTCTCGATTACTGCTGGATTATTCTTGATAGCGATGTTGACAATTTCCTGCAGTGTCAGCGGCTGTTCGGCCGCTTGTACTAAATTAAAACTACTGGTAGTAAATATTAGTCCGGATAGGACAAGTGCTTTAAGTAAACTTGAGCGGTTACTATTTATTTGCCTACTGTTCATTTAAAACTAGTTCTCTCCCTTCAAATTTTAGATGATTAGGCGTGGCCTTAGAGAAAGCCCCTAATTGTAAAGCCCTTGCCCTTATATCACTATAACCAAATATTGTGAAAAACCTATGAAGAAAATGTGAAAGTCTTTTGAAGATTACAACGTTCTCCAATTTTACTTTTTGGGGCTCTTGTCCATATTTCGCATCATAATCATATGCACGATGGGACAAAGGAGAAATAGGAGATAGTTTCCGACACCGGTATACCCCACCTGCGTTAACATCAAGGCCACCCCGACCGGGGCCAGGCAGCCCATTATCATTAAGATCATATGTTTCCAGTTGCTTCCCAAGCTGGGCCCTAAATTAGGTAACTTTTCTTGTTGCTTCTCTTTTTCGTCTATCGCAGCATTCATTTTTTCCATAAGGTCACCCTCCTTTACGACTTAAAGCAAGTGTTTATTTAATATCCGCAGAGGCAACAAACGCCTTGCTTTATAATAGCAACATAATATGAAAAACCTATGAACAAGATGTGAAAAAGTGATAAAAAAAGAACCTGACGCCAGCCAGGCCTACGATGGGTATCGTTTCCCCCACACCCCTTTTTTCTTCTCACAGTCTGCGTGTTGCCGCTGCCTGGCGCGTTTGGCGCATTTGCCACAGCCAGAAGCCAGCCGCAACCATTGTTGTGAGAAGAGCGGTCAGTTGGGCTGCTTTAAATCCCCCGATCATTAGACTGTCAGTCCGCAAAAACTCTAGCCCAAACCGTGCTAATGAATACAGAACAAAATACGCTAGCGCCACTTGCCCGTCAAATTGCTTACGCCGGAACAAACGGAGCAAAACCGCCAAAATAACAAAATCCAAGCCAGCTTCCATCAGTTCGGCCGGTACAAGCGGCGTTGCGCCCCAGGCATGAAAGGCCGGCGTCCCCGGCTGATATATTACGCCATACCAAGCATCCGTCGGTTTTCCATAGGCATCGCCATTAAAAAAGCTGCCAATCCGCCCAATGGCCTGACCTAAGATAAGCCCTGGTGCGGCGATATCGGCAAACCGGCGAAAGGAAAGTTTCTTTCGGCCGAAATACCACCAGGCTAATAATACGTTGGCCACAACTGCCCCCTGAATAGAAAGGCCTCCCTGCCAGAACATTAATGCCTGCAGGGGATCAGCCGCATAATTGCCCCATGAAAAGACTACTTCCCACGCCCGGGCTCCTAAAAAACCGGCAAGTACCCCGTATATCACATATTCCTGTAACATCTCGGCCGTAAACTCACTGCCTTGGGCCAAACGAACGGCCAACCATAGACCGGCCAACACGCCCAACGCTACAAAAATACCCCACACGCGAACCTCAAAGTTGCCGATAGTAAACAAAATTGGATGCACAGTTCCCCTTCTTTCTAGTGCTCTCTTGCTTTTCCAATCAAGGCAAATTTTTTAAAATTTTTGATATAAAGTTTGCCTAGCATCTTTCCGACACTAGGCAAACAATCTATATAAATCCCGGAAAAACTAGCGTTTAACCGGGAACCAAGCGCTTTGATTATGGCTAGGCTCCCGCCTAGCCATATTCAAAAACCAAACCGCGCTGGTCGAGAACGCGCCGTACTTCGCCGGTGGTAATCCAGGTGCGCTCATCGCGCAGCGAATAGTACTTTTTTAGCATCTGTTCAACTTGGGTTGTAAGGCTACGAGTGCATAACATACAGCATGGCTACGAAAACCGCCGTCCACGCTCCCCATTGCAGTAATTTCAAAATTGCCCGTTGTACTGGCGTATAGGTTTCGCCCGTCTCTTCCGGCATGTTCACCGGTTTATTCGGTTCCATAGAGTATTCCTCCCTCTGTCCGTCGCAGTACTTGGATGCTCTTATAATACCAAGTCATTGTGAAGAAGCTATGAATAAATTGCGAAGAACTTCTGTTTTTTTAACCTATCAACGAACAATTGCATCGATATCAAGCGGTGCAGACGACACAACCTTAATCACGATACGGTATGGCAGACAGACAATCTGCTGTGGAGCCTTTTCAATCCAGCCAGTTAGGACACATTCTTGAGTAGGACAGTCCGCCTCCCGCACTCGGATGCGTCTGCCTTCTACCTCAATAATGTCGTAACCACCGGCTACATTAACGCGGAATTCCTGTCGATAGCCTGCACGTAACATCACCGTTTGATATAATGCTCCATTCACCCAAATTTCAGCCACATCGCTACTGCTGGCCGAATAGGCGATTGTACTATACCCAATGCCGGCAAGGGATACTACCAGCAAAATGCCAATTAGCCACTTATCAGCTCGGGTCAACATCAGTACCATCCGTCTGCCGCCCCTCGTTTTTCTCTTGTTATTGCTATTATATAAAGTTAATATGAAAAAGTTATGAAGATATAAAGAAAAACCAGGATTGCTCCTGGTTTTTTACTTGCGGACTTTACTTATTATTATTGTTATTGAAATTTCCCATCATGCCGCCCATCATATTACCATTCATCATGCCGCCATTCATCATGCCGCCATTTTGCATCATTTGCTGCATGACGGGGGCCATTTGCTGCATATGCTCATTCATCCAGGCAGCTTGGTCGGCGGTCATAGCACCATTGTCAACCGCTTGTTGCATCATTTGCTTATGATAGTTAAACATTTGGTTGAACCAGTCATTTTGCGATTGAGTTTGGTCATTAGTCGCCGCGAATACCGGCACGGCAGTTAAGGCTGCCAACATGGTAGCAATTACAATTTTCTTTTTCATAAAGATGTCCCTCCTTGTAATTTGTCTGTCCTTATTTTAATCTATCATTGTGGAGAAAGTATGGAAACATTATGAAGAATTTGTGTTAATTTATTCTAGTTCTTTTTTCATGCGTTGATATTCTTCATTGGTAATTTCGCCTCTGGCATACCGCTCTTTCAATATCTCGACCGCTTTTATCGGCTTATTTGCCTGTTGTCCGTCGCGAAATACCGCTTTAAACATCCAAACGGCTGCCATGACAATCAGAGCGACAAATGCCAGGTGGATAATCAACCCGAAACCCATGCCAAGCCATCCGAGTGGACCACCAAACCCATAACCCATCATCATAATGTATGCACCTCCTTCTTGTTGGTTTTATTGTACCCCAACACTGTGGAGATTTTATGGAGATTTTATGGAGAAACTATGCGTTTTTGCCGGGCACGTAGCGGTAGTTTCAACGTAAAGGTACTACCTTGCCCTGGCGTGCTGGTTGCGTACACCTGACCACCATGGGCCAGCGCCATTTGCTTGACTAAGGCCAACCCTAAACCAGTACCGCCGCTCTGTTTCGTTCTGGCCGGGTCAACCCGATAAAAATAATCAAAGATATGCTCAATATCGTCAGCCGCAATCCCTATGCCAGTATCAATAACCTCTATCGTCACGGCCGTCCCGTCCCCTTTTGCCGTTACAGTCACGCTCCCTGCCGGCGTATAACGGATGGCATTCAAAAGCAAGTTGTACACCATTTGCTGCAGCATGCCGGCGTCAGCCCATATCCTCGGCAAACTATCATCAATCTTGAGGCTTAGCGCCAAATTTTTTTCGGCAGCCAATGGTGCGCTCTTTTGGATTACCTGACGCAAAGTAGCGTGGAGGTCAATCTCAGTATAATCAGGAGTCAACTGTCCGGTTTCCAATAACGATAAATCTCTGAGTTCCCCCACCATTTTCGTCAGTCGGTCTACTTCTTCGGTCAGGGACTTTATTTGTTCCTGATCGGGGACAATTACACCATCTGCAATACCCTCTAAGTTTGCTTTCAGGATGGTTAATGGCGTACGAAGCTCGTGTGCGACGCCGGCCAGAAACCGTTGCCTGAGGACCGTATTGGCTTTTAACTTTGCCGTCATCGCATTAAACGCTGCCGCCAACTGACCTACCTCATCTTGTCGATCGACAGCCACTGCTACATCCAGATTGCCAGCTGCTACGTCATTGACGGCCCGATTCAGGTCAATCACCGGAGCAGCGATACTGCGAGCCAGGTAATAACTCACTACCGCCCCGATTAACAGCATCACTCCGGCCGCCACTGCCAGCGAATACCGGAGCGATATCAGAAACTGTCTTTCCGGCGCCCCCATCATTGCCGCCATATTGCCGTGATTCATCATCATGCCATGCATGCCGCTCATGTATAAATAGGAACTAAAATTCTCCGACACCTGATAGTTGACAACCAGCATCAGCCCTAAAACAACAACCACCGTTGTCGCGAAGACAGTTACGGTCACGCGGAGTTGCAGACTATGCATGTTGCTCACCTACCAGTTTATACCCTACACCATAGATGGTCTTGATATAGTGCGGTTCATCCGGAGAAGCGCCTAATTTTTTACGCAGATTTTTTATATGCGAATCCACCGTACGCTCGTAACCTTCAAAAGCATAGTCCTGTACTTTTTCAATTAACTGGAGCCGGGAAAACACCTGGCCTGGATGGGCGAGAAACAGTTCCAGCAGCTTATATTCAGTAGGCGTTAATTCGACCGGCGTTCCGGCGATGGTTAAACTACGGCTGTTCTGGTCCAAAACAGCGTCTCCGACTTTGAGGATGCGTTCCCCGCCATCCCGGCGACTAGCCGGCTGTAACCGGCGAAAAATCGCCCGCATACGTGCAAGCACTTCTTTCGGGCTAAACGGTTTGATAACATAATCATCGGCACCCAATTCAAGCCCGATAATACGGTCTGCTTCGTCGTCGCGAGCTGTAAGCATAATGATCGGCACATCACTAGTCCGCCGGATTTCCTTACATACCCCCCAGCCATCGAGGCTGGGCAGCATCACGTCTAAAAGAACAATATCCGGCCCAAGTTGCCGCGCTTTGTCTACCGCTTCCCAACCGTCCCTGGCTGTTATTACCGAATAGCCCTCCTTTTCCAAATAGGCCGTCAGCACTTTCAATATTTTTTCATCGTCATCGACTACTAACACTTTCATCCATCTCACCTCAGTTTTATAATAACACACAACCGAGCAAAATAACTGCATCCCCTCTTCACTACTCATGACATTTTTCGCTAGCGTGTAATATAAGGTAACAATTTGAATATTTGGTGAAGAAATTGTGGAGATTTAGTGAAATTTTGGGCACTCCGACCATACCTCGGCAAACGCGGCCACTAGCTTCGGGTCAAACTGACTGCCGGCATAGCGGCGTAGTTCGGCCATGGCAACGTCCGCCGCCATGCCGCTACGGTATGGCCTGTCAGACGTCATCGCCTGATAAGCATCCGCTACAGCAATAATCCGCGCGCCAAGCGGTATTTCTTCACCGGCTAGCGCCTCTGGATACCCTTTACCGTCCCAACGGGCATGATGGTGTTTTACCATATCTGTCACTCTGGCTAGCGCCGGAATACCGGCCAGTATCTTAGCCCCAATAACCGGGTGCTGCTCAATAGTCTGGCGTTCTGTCTCATCTAATCGCCCCGGCTTATTTAGTATTTGGTCGGGAACGCCAATTTTGCCGATATCGTGGAGCAGTGCGGCAATTCGCACATTAAACAGTTCTTGCTCACTTAGTCCGATTTGCCTGCCGATTGCAGACGCTATGGCGCTTACTTGCGACGAGTGGCCGTATGTATATGCATCCTTTGCCTCCAATGCGGCCACCAGCGATTCAATGGCCGAAAGCAGCATTTCCTCTCGCTCGCTCGACAACGTAACCGCCAGCTGATTAAGCCGACTAGCTAAGACCGCTACCTCATCCTGGCCGTTATCCGGTAAAGCAACGTCGATATTGCCGGCCGCTATTTCATCAATAGCCGCATGAAGCCGCGACAAGCGACGAGAAAAGCCTCTGGCTAACCACCAGCTGATTACGCCGACAACCATTATCGCCATAACGGCGACATTGGCAACCTGAATGACAAAATGCCGCACATCCCCCGCTACCGCTGAACCGTTGACGGTTATGCCCACTAAGGCCATTGTCTTGCCGGCAGCATCTTTCAGGGGCGCATAAACTATAATCTCAAAATTGCTATTGGGAACTTCAACCACCATTGGCCGGTTCATGTCGTCCGGCGGCAAGGCTGGAGAGGGGATTGCCGCACTTTGAGCTACTGAGCCCTGCTGTGCAAGTTCGCTATCCGCCAAATACACATACTCCACTGAATTTGAGACTTGCCAAACAGATACCTTATCTATCGCTAAAGTTTCTAACGTTAGTCGCTGCCGCAACTTTTCGGCCGCCTGGCCAATGGCGGCATGATCACCGGCAACTACCATTTCGCTGAGGCGTCTTCCTTCTTCTTGCGTAAGGGCTAAACTGGCAATTACCGCTAGATCACGCTTTAGCGTATTCAAATGGTCAGTCCGCATGTGTACAAACAGTTCAAAAGATATGGCCAATGTTATAAGGGCAGAAAGTAAAAAAAATGCCAAAAACAGTTTGGTTTTAAGGGTAAAAAAGCTTCTTGTCATTCCTATACTCAGTCCCCCTAAGGTACTAACCGGAAAGCCCAAGCGTCAATATTAGTTGGCCACAAGCCAGCGCTGACCTGCTGATGGCGCTAGCTGACAAGACCCGCTACCAAGCTAAAAGCAGCAAAAACCAAGTTATCCAGCTGACGTTTGCCAACTCAGCCTCAACCTGTTCCCATCTGAAATAGCTAACTTCACCTACAGAAAAGCCAGCCCTGTTCAACCGGGCTGGCTTTCTTTTTACCTATTCACGATACCAAAAGCTTACGGTTATAGCGCTATCGTCCGCCCTTAGCTTCCACTATGCTAAAGCGCTTAAAAATGTCCTGCTTTTGCTCTGTTTTATTTTCAGATTTCGTTGATTTCTCTTTTTTATTCTCTTTCTCATATTGGACGATACGTTTTTCAGCTTCCTTACGCATTTTTTCCTGAATGTAGTATCCCTCTCCCGCCAACGCTGTTGAGGCAAATACAGTTGATACAAACACCATAGTAACTACAGCAACTATCTTTTTCATAATCGGCCCCCTCCTTTATTTTCCTGTACAACCGTATTATACAAAGACATTTTGAAAAACTTATGAACGCATTGTGAAGAACTTATGATTTTTAGTCAATTCTGACCTTTGTAGCAAATAAAAGAAAGCTACCAGCCAGCTCTTCTTATGCAGCCATCCTGGGAATTGCCACTTATCACTTTTACTATGCCGATAATACGCAAATAGCGGCAAATACAACACCGGCGGCGTCAGTACAACAACCCATGCCAAAACTGCCAGGAAACCCTCAGGTACGGCTGGTATGCCGCTCTTGCAGGGCCCTCCTTTTGCATTATTGTACGGTTGTTGTAAAATAAAAAAGCCTCCCAGAGCAAACGCCTGGAAGACTTTGAATTTTTGGTGACCCACGATGGACTCGAACCATCGACACCCTGATTAAAAGTCAGGTGCTCTACCAACTGAGCTAGTGGGTCAGAAAGGTGGTGCCTCAGGGCGGAATCGAACCGCCGACACGAGGATTTTCAGTCCTCTGCTCTACCAACTGAGCTACCGAGGCATGATGGCGACCCCGATGGGACTTGAACCCACGATCTCCGCCGTGACAGGGCGGCATGTTAACCACTACACCACGGGGCCATAAATAGATGACTGTCGTCAGGCGACAGTCATGATGAATTTGGTGGGCGATGACAGGATCGAACTGCCGACATCCTGCTTGTAAGGCAGGCGCTCTCCCAGCTGAGCTAATCGCCCACATAATGGTGACCCGTAGGGGATTCGAACCCCTGTTACCGCCGTGAAAGGGCGGTGTCTTAACCGCTTGACCAACGGGCCGCAAATGGTGACCCACGATGGACTCGAACCATCGACACCCTGATTAAAAGTCAGGTGCTCTACCAACTGAGCTAGTGGGTCAGCCTCACAACAAGTGATTATAGAGGATTATGAGCTTATTGTCAACTTATATTTTTCATTTCAACACTTCTTCAGCGGTGTATAGGGCAGGTTAAGAGCATCAGCAACAGCCCGGTAAGTTACTTTCCCAGCAATCACGTTAATACCTTTCGCCAGGCCGGAGTTGTCAAGCGCCGCCTGGCGATAGCCCTTGTCGGCAATCTGCAAGGCGTAGTCTACTGTGACATTGGTAAGCGCCATGGTAGACGTACGGGCCACTGCTCCGGGCATGTTGGCTACGGCGTAATGAACGACGCCGTACTTAATATAGGTAGGATCGCTGTGAGTAGTTACCCGGTCGATGGTTGCAACCGAGCCTCCTTGGTCGATAGCAACGTCAACAATGACCGAGCCCGGTTCCATCGCTCGGACCATTTCCTCTGTCACCAATTTGGGTGCTTTGGCCCCCGGAAGCAGCACGGCGCCGATAAGCAAGTCAGCCTGTTTGACCCAGCGAGCAATATTGTAACTGTTCGACATGACGGTCACAACCCGGCCGCCGAAAAGGTCGTCAAGATAAGCCAGCCGCGCGGGCGATTTATCAAGCACCGTCACCCGCGCCCCCATGCCGACTGCCATCTTGGCTGCATTGGTACCGACCGTGCCGCCGCCGATGATAACGACCTGAGCCGGCTCGACGCCAGGGACGCCGCCTAACAAAATGCCTTTGCCGCCGCCAGGTTTTTCCAAGTATTGGGCACCTACTTGTACCGCCATCCGTCCCGCCACCTCGCTCATGGGCGCGAGCAGGGGCAGGGTGCGGTTGGGGCCTTCAATGGTTTCATAAGCAATGCCAATCACTTTTTTGGTTAACAGTGCCTGCGTCAGCGCTGGCTCGGCCGCTAGGTGCAGATAGGTAAACAGAATTTGTCCTTCATGAAAAAGATCATATTCTGGCGGCAGTGGCTCTTTAACCTTCATAATCATGTCGGCACGATCAAACAGCGCCTGCTTGTCCCCGACAATCTCCGCGCCGGCCTGGCGGTATTCCGCATCGGCAAAACCGCTGCCTACGCCAGCACTGGCTTCAATCAGCACAGTATGGCCATGCGCTTTGAGCGTCTGTACACCGGCCGGCGTAAGCGCTACCCGGTTTTCGTTGTTTTTAATTTCTTTTGCTACGCCGATAATCATTGTACATCCTCCCATTGTTTAACTTGTTTGATTTAAGATTGATCCCCGTAAATATCATTGGCAAAAGCTATCCACTTTAATTAAACTACCTTGTTTACATTCTTCACCGTATTGCACCCTGTATCACCTCCTGGCAAAACAGTAATGGGGCTTATAACTCGATTGTTATAAGCCCCATTGCTTCTCAAAAAAAAAAAAATAAAGCCATGAGCGAATTTCGCTAATGGCAACTTTGCCAAACCCTATATTTGTTACTAAAGTAACATATCTAAATAATTTTCGTCAATACCAAAGTAAGTATTCGGAAAATAGAATTTTTTTCTTGAAAGTTTTCGCGTCGCTGAAAACGGCAATTTTTAAGTCACAGCTTATAACTTTTCCGCTACCGTCTTGGCCTGCATAAACAGCAGCAAATAATCAGCGCCGCCCGCCTTGGAGTCGGTACCCGACATATTGAACCCGCCAAATGGGTGGACACCGACCAACGCACCGGTACATTTCCGGTTAAAATATAAGTTGCCGACATTAAAATCCCGCCGTGCTTGTTCAAGATGAGCCCGGTTATGAGAATAAACTGCCCCGGTCAGACCGTATTCGGTATCGTTAGCAATAGCCAGCGCTTCGGTAAAAGTTTCAGCTTTAATTACCGCCAGCACCGGCCCGAAGATTTCTTCTTGCGCAATCCGGGCATACGGCGAAACCTCGGCAAACACGGTCGGCTTAATGAAATACCCCGCATCATCGCCTTTTTCGCCGCCGACAACCAGCCGCCCTTCCTGTTTGCCCAATTCGATATACCCCAATATTTTTTGGTACGCACTGCTGTCGATCACCGGCCCGACATCGGTTGTTGGATCATTGGCTGGACCAAGACACAGTTTTTGCGTTTTGGCAATAATTTTTTCCAGCACCACGTCATAGACATCTTTTACAATGATCGCCCGCGAACAGGCCGAACACTTTTGCCCCTGGAAACCAAAAGCGGAAGCGACAATGCCCGCGGCCGCCTGGTCAAGGTCGGCTTCGCTATCAACAATAATGGCATCTTTTCCTCCCATTTCCGCAATCACCCGCTTGAGCCATTTTTGTCCTGGCGCAATTTTGGCCGCGAGCTCGTTTATCCGCAGTCCGACCTCTTTCGAGCCAGTAAAATTAATGAACCGGACAGTTGGGTGGGCTACCAGGTAATCACCGATACTTGTGCCGCTACCGGGTAAATAGTTCACTACGCCGGGGGGCAGGCCTGCTTCCTGCAGCAGTCTGATAAAGTGAGCAGCAATTACCGGCGTATTACTGGCAGGCTTAACCACCACGGTATTGCCAGCGACAATGGCGGCAGTCGTCATGCCAGCCAGAATGGCTAAGGGGAAGTTCCAAGGCGAGATTATTACCCCTACCCCAAGCGGTATATAGAAGCATTCGTTCTGCTCACCCGGATAAGCGACTACCGGCATGCCTAGGGCATATTTGAGCGCCTGCCGGCCGTAATATTCCATAAAATCGATGGCCTCGGCGGTATCCGCATCAGCTTCAGCCCAGGTTTTGCCCGCCTCAGCCACCAGCCAGGCGGAAAATTCGAATTTGCGCCGCCGCAATAGTGCCGCGGCTTTAAATAAGTACCGGGCACGAACTTCAGGACTAATATGCCGCCAGGCCGCAAATGCCTGCATGGCCACCTGCACGGCTTTATCGGCGAGCACAACATCAGCTTTGGCGGTTGTTCCGATGACTTCCTCGCATAACGACGGATTTAGCGACACAATTCTTTCTTTAGTATCGATGAGTTCTCCGCCGATAAGCAGCGGATAATGCCCGCCCTTTTGGCTGTGAACCTGTTTTAGGGCTGCTTCCATCGCCGCCCGGTTGGCAGGCAAGGAAAAATCGGTTAACGGCTCGTTTTTGAATTCTGGCAACATGTTCTAACGCCTCCTTGATTTAAATTTTTAAACTTTATTCGCTATACTACTGCCGGCTCGACGAAGAAATTCCCTTCCGCAAACCGCCGGCCCCGAAACATGGCGATCGGCAGCGAAAGGGAACTGCCGGTAATCAGTTCGGCCATCAGCCGGCCGACCATAGGGGCAATCATGAAGCCATGCCCGCTGAAACCAGCAGCAACAAACAGCCCGGCCACTCTTTCATCTTCGTCTAGTATTGGCTGCCGGTCAGGCGTCATATCATATACCCCAGCCCATTGGCGAACAACCGTCAGCTTAGCCAACACCGGCATGAGGGCACTCACTTTCTGCGCGGCTTCCCTCAAAAACTGCCAGCTGGAACGGTGGTTAATCCCCTTCGGCTCATCAGGGTTGCCAATACCGATGAGAAAGCTGCCATGGGGCACTTGCTGGCAGTACAGGTTATGATAAAAGCTCATTACCATCGGCGTCTGCATTGCTTCTACCGGTTCTGTCACCAGTATTTCATGCCGCTCAGGATAAATGGGCAGCTCCGCCCCCCCTGCCAGCTTATTAATTTCGGCAGCGTAACCGCCAGCAGCATTGACGACGATTGGAGTATAGACAAGGCCCGCTTCCGTCTCGACGGCTTTCACGCGGTAATTTTCTACAACAATGCCGGTGACGCTGGTATGAGTATAAATGCTTACGCCAAGCTTCCGCGCGGCAGCAGCATACATATATGTTGCCGCGAAAGGATTGCAGTGGCCGTCTTGGGGGCAGAAAGTGGCGCCAAGCAGACCTTCGGTATTGAGATGGGGCACAATTGCTTTGGCTTCAGCCGGTGTCACCCAGCGGGCAGGTATCCCCAAGGAGTTCTGCAGCGCCAGATTTTTTTGAAACTGCTCGACCATTTTGGTTGTATACGCCAGCAGCAAATAACCTCCCTGTTTAAACTCGATATCGCCTGATATCTCCAACAACTCTGGCAGCTGCTTATACATGCGGATACTTTCCCGCGCGAGAAGGCAGTTAGCCCTTGTCCCCCACTGCATGCGGACCCCAGCACCACAGCGGCCGGTAGCGCCACTGGCCAAATAGTTCTTTTCAAACAAACAGATTTTCTTTAGCCCCAGCCGCGCCAAGTTGTAGGCGATAGAACACCCAACAATCCCACCGCCGATTATGACGGCTTCAGCCCATTTGGTCATGTTCCTCACCTCTGGTTAGTAGTTCTAGTTTGAGCGGAACGGTTGGCGGCCGGAAAGTAGGCAAAGCAATATCGGCCAGCGGTTTTCCGGTCAGCCGGGATATTTCCTGGGCAATAAGCGGCAGGCACGTCCGCCCTTGACACGGCCCCATGCCGCAGCGGCAGGCGCGCTTTATTTCTTCCAACGATGTCAACCCTGCGGCGACCAATTGGCGGATTTGCGCTAAAGTTATATCTTCACAGCGGCAAACAATTATATCGTCAGCCATTACCAGTTACCTCCTCAGCCTTATATTGCGGACTGCGTCGGCAAGCGGCGGCGGTACAGCCAGCCATACGATCATGGTCTTATTCTGATACTCCTGGACTTTTATGACTTCAGCTTCCCCTACCGGCCGCCCCGCACGGTCAAGCGCCGCCACTATTTCGCCCGGCCGCGGCAAAGGCCAGAACTCATAAGGAATTTTCACTAAAGCCTTGTTCGGCGCGAAACTGGTGTCGACGACAAAAATGGCCAACCCCGGGCAATGAGCAATACAATGGCCGCAGCCATTGCAGCAGTCGACGTCAAGTTCAGGGCAATTGTTAATATTGCCGTCGATACGAATAGCGCCGCGCGGACAAGCATCGACACACGGATTGCAAGGAATAGGCTGGTTGCATTCAATTACTGCTCTAGCGGCCAAATCAGCTCACCTCCGCTAATTGCCTTTTCTTTATTCCTGCTCTGATTTTGGCACTGACGGGTCCCGCCCGCAGCATCGCCAGCCTGGCTTTGGCCTCAGCCAGTTCGTCAACCAGCCATTGCGGCTGATAGCCAAGCGCGCAAGCCGCAGCCATCCCGGCAATTTTGCCGGCCACCATCGCGGTAGATGCTTCTTCGACCCCAGCGGCATCACCGGCTACATAAATATCCGGCTCTGATGTACGGAAGTTCTCATCGCAAAGCGGCACATTCCCCCCCAGCTCCGGGATATATTTCATCCGGCAGCCGGCCTGCCACAATAATTCGGTCAGCGGGCTGAGCCCTACCGCTATGCATATTCCGTCCACCGCCACCTCTTTTTCCGTACCGGGTAGCGGCTGACGCCTTTCATCCAGCTGCCAGATGACCGCTCCCGCTACGGCGTCGCTGCCATAGGCATATTTTATGGTATGCGATGTATAAAAGGGAACACCGCAGCGCTGCACTTTAGCCGCATGCACCTGATAGCACCCTGGCGCCGGCGCCGCCTCGACGATTGCGGCTACCTCGGCATTGGCTTGCAGCAGCTGGTACGCCAATATCACCCCGATATTGCCTGCCCCGACAATTAAAAACTGGCGGCCGGGAAGAACTCCATAAAGATTGAGCAGGGTCTGGACGGCGCCAGCTCCATAGATTCCCGGCAGGTCGTTGTTGGGAAAGAGCAGAAATTTCTCGGCCGCACCAGTCGCAATAATCAGCTTGCCGGGTTTTATCACCCGCAGCCGCTGGTTATGCGCCACGGCCAGCGTTTGGTCGGGATAATAGCCAGCCGCAACCGCGTTGGTCCAGATAGTTATTCTCTTAAATGCCGCTGCTTCTGCGGCAAGAATACCAGCTATCTCCGTTCCCCGCCAACCGGCATATTCGGACTTTGCGCCAAAAAATTTATGCGTCTGTTTAACCAGCTGACCACCCACAAAGGGTGACCGTTCAAGCACCAGCACCTCCGCGCCGGCCTTGGCCGCGCTGATCGCAGCCATCAACCCGGCCGGACCAGCGCCGACGACGACAACTTCCCGCTTTATCACACCAATCGCCCCTTCCCTTCCTGCGTCATTACTACCATTCCGGCTCGCAGCGGCTCGACGCAGACCCGGACGTTAGGAACACCGTCAACCGTCATCAGGCAGGAAGAACAGTTGCCGATGGCGCAAAACAAGCCGCGCGGCCGCCCGGACCGTGGACTGTGCCGCAAAATACGAATACCGGCAGCATACAAGGCGGCGGCAATCGGCTCGCCTTCTAATCCTTGCAGCCGCTGACCGTTAAATGTAAACTCTACCGTACGTCGCTGGGGATAACTAATAATGGGATGGCTCGTCAGGCGCATTGACATCACCTCCGCTTAGGATTAATTGCCTAGCCTATTTATTTTGAATTGCAAAATTCATGCCAACTCTTTCACTCGCGCCTGCCCGGTATTTGACGTTACTGACGGCATAAAATCAAAGAAAATACGTCAGAAAACCGACGTTTCTGTCAGGTTTCTGACGTATTCAGACCTAGCCGCTGCATTTTGTAATAGAGCGTACTCCGTGGGATCCCCAGCTTTTTCGCTGCTTGCGCCTTGCGAAAGCCAGCGGCCGCCAGCGCCTGCATGATAATTGTCCGTTCCATGCGCTCAGTAGCTGCCGGCAAATTCTGCGCCGCTGTCAGATTTATTTTTTTCGGCAAAAGTAAGCCAAATTGCTGTAAATCAGCCGGCAGATCGGCAAACTTCAACACCCCGCCATCCGCTAATATCACCAGTCGCTCTAATACGTTGTATAATTCGCGGACATTGCCCGGCCAGTCATATTCTAGAAATACCGCCATAACTTCCGGCTCTACTTTGACAATCTCCCGGCCATGCAGGGAAGCAAACTGTTGAATGCCGCGATGCACCAATTCAGGAATATCATCGCGGCGTTGGCGCAGCGGCGGCAAATACAGCGAAACTACATTAAGCCGGTAATATAAATCATGCCGAAATTCCTGCTGCTCAATCATTGCTTCAAGGTTGCGGTGGGTAGCCGCAATAATCCGCACATCCACCTGCACCGGCCGGTCGCCGCCAACGCGATAAAAGCTTTTGTCCTGCAAGACTCTAAGCAGCTTTACCTGCATCTCTTTCGGCAGTTCGCCAATTTCATCCAAAAACAGCGTGCCGCCATGCGCCAACTCAAATAGGCCCGGCTTGCCCTTTTTATCCGCGCCGGTAAAAGCCCCCGGCTGATAGCCGAAAAACTCGCTTTCAAACAACGTTGGCGGTATGGCGCCGCAATTTACCACCACAAACGGGCCGCGCCGGCGGCTAGCCGTATGAATCGCCCTGGCAAAAACTTCTTTGCCAGTGCCGCTTTCCCCTCGGATTAGCACCGGGACACTGGAGATGGCTATTTTACGCGCCGTCGCTATTTCCTGACGCAATACGGTATTGTGCCCGCAAATAGCGGCAAACGGATCAGGCTGAGCATTAATCTCTTTTATTTCTCGCTTAAGCGACATTACTTTCGCATTTGTAGCACAAAGTTGCTGTGTTAAATTAACTATCTCGGTTATATCGCGTTCAGCGGCAATGCTGCCAATTATGCTGCCGTCACAACAAATTGGCGCAGCGTTGATGAGGACATGCGCACCAGGTTTCGGCTGGTGATATTTATCGCTGATCGCTTGCGACGAGGCTAAAACAGCGGTGATGATCAGGTTGGAAAAAAACTCTTCAATGGGATGGCCTAAAATCATCTCCGGCGCAATGCCGTAAAGCTGTTCGGCGCGTTTATTCCACAGACTCACTTTGCCGGAAGTATCGACAACAGTCAATGCTTCGCCGACAATATCGGCTACCGCTGTCAACACGGCTTGCTGGCGGCGGAATTGTTCCCACAGACCGCAAATTAGGATCTGCGGCGTATATATTCCCACTGGAACGTTATTTTGAGCTAATATCAACACCGGCGCCGCGGCTAGCGTCCCGACGGCCTCTGCCAGCTCCTGCGCCAAAAAGTCGATGCTGCGGGCCACTAGCGGCGCCCAGGACAGCTCAGCGCCGTCGGCGGCCTCGCCGATTTTGCCGGCCAAATAGCACCATTTCCCATCAACATTAGTAACAAGAGCGGCATAGCCGCCTACCGCGATTAGCCGCCGCGCTTCCTCCGGCGCAATATCCCGCGACACGACCATCGCCCTGCCCATGGCAATATCGCCCACTACGCTTTTTACCGCCATTTGGCGTCACTCCCGCTAATTGCAATTTATTTGACAAACAGGCATTAAAGACCGCCGGATAGGCGGTCTTTAATGCCATCAAGGATTGACAGTAGCGCGATATACTTGTTTGCCGTCTTTAAATTCGATGATTACGGCGCTCTTCACGGCATCATGCGTGGCGTTAAGCGTCAGCTTGCCGGTAACCCCGTCAAAGTCCTTCGTTGCAGCAAGCGCTTCCCGGATTTTAGCCGGATCGGTACTACCGGCCCGTTTTATTGCATCAGCAAGCACATAGGCCGCATCATAACCCAATACGGCCATAGCATCCGGTAGTTGGCCGTATTCTTTCTGGTATGCTTCCACAAAGGCCTTCGATTTGGGGCTGGTATCTTCAACGGAATAATGATTAGTAAAATATGTGCCGTTTAAATTAGCCGCGCCGGCAATTTCGGGCAGTTTGGGCGAATCCCAACCGTCGCCGCCGACAAACGGAACGGTAATGCCCAACTCGCGCCCTTGTTTGATGATTTTACCTACTTCTTCGTAATATCCCGGCACATAGATCATTTCCGGGCCGGCGACTTTAATCTTGGTCAGCACGGTCTTAAAGTCCTGATCTTTCTGTAAATACGCCTCTTCGGCTACGATTACGCCGCCACCTTTAACAAAGGCATCCTTAAAAAATTTGGCAAGCCCCTTGCTATAGTCGCTGCTGTTGTCAATAAGAATGGCTACCTTCTTTACTTTAAGGGTGTTTAAAGCAAAGTTGGCGCCGACTGTCCCCTGGAACGGGTCGATAAAACAGACGCGAAAAGTATAATCTTTCACCTTGCCGGTATTTTCGTCCACCGTAACTTTGGGGTTGGTGGTAGCTGCCGCCACAAAGGGAATTTTATACGACTCAGCGACATTAGAGGCGGCAATGCCGTTGGAACTGGTAGTAAAACCAGTCACGGCCACGACTTTATCCTGAGTTATAACTTTGGTCATGGCGTTTGCCGACTCTGACGGCTCGCTTTTGTTGTCAGCTATTACTAGCTGCACTTGTTTACCTAATATTCCGCCTTTGGCATTAATTTCCTTAAAGGCCAGCTTGGCGCCATTAGCAGCGGCCGTGCCAAAAGAAGCGGTATTGCCAGTTAGCTCATAAACCACTCCGATTTTTATTTCCTTAGCAGTGTTGGCCCCATCGCAGCCACCGGCCAGCACGGCCACCAAGGCTACTACCGCCAAGACGCCGAGAATGCGCGCGAACTTGAACTTACCCATAGCCACCCGTCCTTTCTTAATTTTTCATCATTTTATCGGTTATTAGCGGCGACAATTTTTCTGGTTTCCACCTCCTAAAAACAAAAAAAGCTTTTTAAGAATGGGCTCGCGGCTAAGCCATTCTTAAAAAGCCACCCTGCTTGGGGGATATGTGATTATATTTTGATTAATAATTATACTAGTTTTTCCTGTTTTGGCAAGGTATTTTAAAATTTACGCAATATTAGAACAAAAGGGTTATTCCTTTTTCTCCCAAATATTTAATACATTTATATCTAAAAAATTGACTGTAAAGGTTGTGAAAATCATGATCAATACCCGAAATTCGCTGTTTTTTCTCGCCCTTGCCGCGGTATTGTGGAGCAGCGGAGGAGTATTGGTAAAATCGGTCGCCTGGCCCCCGCTGGCTATTGCCGGTCTGCGCAGCCTTATTGCCGCCATTGTCATCTGGTTAGCATTTCGCCGAGAAGCCTTCATCTTTTCCAAACAACAGCTGGCCGGTGCCGCTTTCTATTGCGGCATGGTCAGCAGCTTCGTAGCGGCTACCAAGCTGACAACCGCCGCCAACGCCATCCTGCTGCAGTACACCGCCCCCTTATATGTAGCCCTGCTGAGCGGCTGGCTGCTCCACGAAAAAGTTACCCGCCGGGACCTCTTGACTATTGTTTTGGTTTTGGGCGGAATGGCTTTTTTCTTTCTTGATAAAGTATCGGCCGGCGGCCTGTTGGGCAATATATTGGGCGTAGTCAGCGGCATAAGTTTTGCGTTGTTCGTTATTTTTACGCGGATGCAAAAGGACCGCCCCCCTTTCGGGTCGGTCCTGCTGGGGAACATTCTGACTTTTTTGCTAAGCCTGCCTGCGCTCCCTGGCATCACCGTAACAGTCTTTAATCTTTCGATAATATTGGCGCTCGGCGTCTTCCAGCTTGGCCTAGCGTATGTCATCTACACCCATGCCATCCGCCATGTGCGCGCCCTGGAAGCCACCCTTGTCACATCGATTGAACCGATTTTAAATCCCATCTGGGTGTTTCTTTTTCTTGGCGAAATACCAGGACGCTACTCGTTAATCGGCGGCGCTATCGTACTATTCGCTGTGATTGGCGGCTACTTTTTTGACGCCTGTAAAAGCAAAATAGATACCCCTGCTGGGTGAGCACCGCCCAAGCAGCAGGGGTTGACCAATGACTTAAAACATATCATGCAAAATAATCGTCTGATCGCGGCGCGGGCCTACGGAAACGATCCCAATTTCAATGCCGACGACTTCGCTCAGCCGCTCGATATAGCGGCGGCAGTTGACCGGCAGGTCGTCATAGGCGCGGATAGCGCTGATCGACTCTTCCCAGCCCGGCATTTCCTCGTAGATGGGTTCAACCTGGGCCAGCACTTTGAGGCTGGCGGGAAACTCTTTTAGCACTTCGCCTTTATATTTATAGCCGACGCACAGCTTAAGGGTTTTGATGCCGTCCAGGATGTCAAGACGGGTAATGGCCATATAATCAATGCCGCTTAGGATGCCCGCGTAACGCACGATGGCCGCGTCCAGCCAGCCGCAGCGGCGAGGCCGACCGGTGGTGGTGCCGTATTCGCGGCCGCGTTCGCGGATGAGATCGCCGATTTCGTCTTTGAGCTCGGTCGGGAACGGCCCTTCACCCACCCGGGTGCTATAGGCCTTGACGACGCCGATAACTTTGCTGATCTTTTTCGGGCCAATGCCGGCGCCAATGCAGGCGCCGCCGGCAATGGGATGGGAAGAAGTAACATAGGGATAGGTGCCGTGATCAAGGTCGAGCAGGGTTGCCTGCGCGCCTTCAAACAGCACTTTCTTCCCGGCGCTTATTGCGTCATTGAGGACGACGGCCGTATCAGTGACATAAGGCCGGAGAATTTCGGCATAGCCGAGATATTCTTCCTTTACTTGCTGGTAGTCAAAGCCCTCCACGCCATAGACGGCGCGAAGAAGGTGATTCTTGGCCTCGAGGTTGCGTTCCAGCTTTTCGCTGAATTCCTTTTCATCCAGGAGGTCGACCATGCGGATGCCGCTGCGGGCGTTTTTGTCCATATAGCAGGGGCCGATGCCGCGCTTCGTGGTGCCGATTTTGTGCTCACCGCGATATTCTTCTTCCACTTCGTCCAGCAGCCGGTGATAGGGCATAATGACATGGGCGCGGTTGGACACCCTGAGCCCAGAAGTATCGATACCCTTCTCCTGCATGCCGCGAAGTTCCTTAATCATCACGGCTGGGTCGATGACGACCCCGTTGCCGACGACGCAAAGTTTGCCGGGATAGAGAATGCCGGAAGGCAGCAAATGGAGCTTAAATTCGTTGCCGCCTACCATGACGGTGTGGCCGGCGTTGTTGCCGCCCTGGTAGCGGACAACCACATCGGCTTTTTCGGCCAGAAAATCTACGATTTTGCCTTTCCCCTCGTCACCCCACTGGGTGCCGATAACGACGACTGCTGACACATGTCTCATTCCCTTCAAAAGCATATTCGTTACAGCCCAAACCGGGCCATGATGGTATCCACATGCCGGAGGTGATAGCGGTAATCAAAGCAGTCGGCAATTTCCTCCGCCGTGAGATATTTCTTAATATCCGGGTCGTTGATAATATTGGTTTTGAAGTCTTGGCCCTCTAGCCAGCGGGCCATGGCATTGCGCTGCACCCAGCGGTAGGCCTCTTCCCGGGCAACACCCTTGTTGACAAGGGCAAGCAATACGCGCTGACTGAAAATCAGCCCGCCCGTCTTGTTCATATTGGCCAGCATCGCCTCGGGATAGACTAAGAGTTTATCAACGATGTCGGCGAAAATGCGCAGCATGTAGTCCACTAAAATGGTGCTGTCCGGCAGGATTACGCGCTCTACCGAAGAATGGCTGATATCGCGCTCATGCCACAGGGCGACGTTTTCCAGCGCCGCCATGGCGTTGCTGCGCACCAGCCGCGCCAGACCGCTCACCCGCTCGCAGGTGATGGGGTTGCGTTTGTGCGGCATGGCCGACGAGCCTTTTTGGCCGGGGTGGAAGTATTCCTCCACCTCGCGGATATCGGTACGCTGGAGGTTGCGGATTTCGGTAGCAAATTTATCCAGTGAGCTGGCGACCACCGCCAGGGTGGTTAAAAATTCGGCGTGGCGGTCGCGCTGAATAACCTGGGTTGCCAGTTTGGCCGGCGTTAGACCCATTTTTTCGCACACATAAGCCTCGACGCGGGGGTCGATATTGGCATAGGTGCCGACGGCGCCCGACAGTTTACCGACAGCAACGGCGGACCGAGCCCGTTTCACCCGCTCAATATTGCGCTCCGTCTCATCCAGCCAAAGGGCAAACTTAAGGCCTAATGTAACCGGCTCGGCATGGATGCCATGAGTCCGGCCGATCATGACGGTGTACTTATGCTCGGCGGCGCGGCGGCGCAGTACTTCCCGCAACTGTTCCAGGTCGGCGATGATGATGTCCGCCGCTTGCTTCATCATGTAACCCAGAGCGGTATCCTTGACATCGCTGGAGGTTAAGCCCATGTGAATATATTTGGCCTCATCGCCGACATTTTCGGCCACCGCCTGCAGAAAAGCGAGAATGTCATGGCGCGTTTCTTTCTCGATTTCGCGGATGCGCTCGACGGAAAACTTGGCCCGCTCGCGGATGACCGGTACGACCTCGGCCGGAATCTGGCCCAGCTCGGCCATGGCTTCACACGCGTAAATTTCAATGTCTAACATCGTCTGGAACTCGTTTTCGTCGGTCCAGATGCGTCCCATTTCGGGGAAAGTGTAACGCTTAATCATCAAACCCACTCCTTGTTCATTAGTTGCCGTAGGTTAACCTTGCTTTTTGCCTTCGCGGGCCATAATCTCTCGGGCGACAACTACACCCGCCGCCGACGCCTGAGCCAGGCCGCGCGTCACGCCGGCGCCGTCGCCGATAGCAAAAAAGTTGGGGATTTGGCTTTCCAGGACACTATTTAGTTCCAAGCGGGAAGAATAGAATTTCACTTCCACCCCGTATAGCAAGGTGTGGCGGGAATTGACGCCAGGCGCCACCTTATCGAGCGCCTCAAGCATCTCGGTGATTGCTACCAGGTGACGGTACGGCAGCACCAGGCTGAGGTCGCCAGGCGTAGCATCCTTGAGAGTAGGCTCTACCAGGCCGCGGTTAATCCGCTCAGGGGTGGAGCGGCGGCCGTCGAGGAGGTCGCCCAGACGTTGCACAATGACCCCGCCCCCCAGCATGTTTGCCAGGCGGGCAATGGACTTGCCGTAGGCAATTGGCTCCTTAAACGGTTCGGTAAAGCTCTTGGACACCAGCAAGGCAAAGTTGGTGTTATTGGTTTTCTTGGTGGCGTAGCTGTGGCCATTAACGGTAATCAGGCCGGCGTTATTTTCGGTCACAACCTCGCCGTAGGGGTTCATGCAGAAGGTGCGCACGCGGTCGTCAAAGGACTTGGTATAATACACCAGTTTGGACTCGTAGACGATGTCGGTGATGTGTTCCATCACGACCGCCGGCAGTTCGACGCGCACCCCGATGTCGACCGGATTGGTGACCAGCGACAGGCCCAGTTTTTGCGCCTGGCCGACAAACCACTCGGCGCCTTCGCGTCCTGGTGCGGCCACCAGGTATTTGCTCTTAATAATTTCGCCGCCGGCCAATTCCACACCAACATACTTGCCGCTTTCTACTATGATGGACTCCACCGCCGTGCTGGTGCGGATTTCGCATTTATCGCTCAGGTATTCGCGCATACGGCTGAGGATTTCAAAGTTGTTGTCAGTGCCAAGATGCCGAATGCGGGCCGGCACGAAACTAAGGTCGGCCGCCGCCGCCACGCGCTGGATGCGGCGAATTTCTTCCTTGTTCTCATCGCCGTAGACTTTTTGCGGCCCGCCGAATTTTACATATATTTGGTCCACATAGTGGATTAGCTCGGAAACTTTGCTTTTTTCTATATAGGCATCAAGCATGCCGCCGAATTCGGTCGTCAGGGTCAGCTTGCCATCGCTGAACGCGCCGGCGCCGCCCCAGCCGCAGAGAATATCGCAGGGCTTGCAGTTCACGCAGGTTTTATACATCAAATTTTTGGGGCACCGACGTGAGCTAATGTCACGTCCTTTTTCGATAATCAGCACGTCCAGTCCTGAACCAGCCAGCTCAAGTCCGGTGAAAATCCCGGCTGGACCAGCGCCAATAACGATAACGTCATATTGTTTCATGGTTATCACTCCCCTGGTTAATTATTCTACCCTGACCCACAAAAATAACTCAAACAGCAGCCAGTGGGCTTCTATTTGAGTCGGGGAGATACTGCACAGTTTTTCCCTTGATAATAATAGCATCTACCGGCAGGGGTGTCAATAAAAATTTCGAATGATTATCTTGATTGTCCTAATAATGTTCGGATACTCTCGATAGAGTACGCTTTTTGTGGCGGCAAAAGTTCTGGCAGCAAAAAAAGAGGCCCTTCCGCCTCTCTCCACTGCTATTTCATTATTGGAAATTGCAGCCCTCCAGCCACCGTGTCCTTGTCGCCATATACCCACCAGGACACGTTTTTAAAGAACGGACCATTAAGCTGGGCAGCCGGACCGTTGGAAGACCAGCCGATGCCAAGGTTGAACGACGGCTTCGGGGCCATAATGCTCAGCCTCATTTCCGTTTGCTCAGTAATTACCAACTTCCCTTTTTCGAACTTGGCGTCTTCCTTGACCTCCGCCGGCACTTCAAATTCTTTGCCGTTTACCTTCACATAGATTTTGCCCTGCCGGCGTTCAAACTGCACGTCGGTCTTTTCCTGCTCCCCGGTCTTGGGGTCAACCTCCTTCGGGACATAGACAATTTCTTTGGTGTGCTTATCCTCGCCTTTGATATACACTACCTGCGGCTCGCCTGGCTTGGCTTGCTCCCCCGACGTGTTGATTACGATGTTGGGCTGAGGCATCACCGTCGCCGGCGGCGGCTGCTTATACTGCTTATATTCGTAGTAAACAACGCCAAGGACAATAACCACCACCAGCAAACTGAGGAAATACTTCCACTCCTGTGAGATAAACCGGATCATTCCCCGACACCTCCCGCCTGGATACATTCCGGCTGTGCCCGGAATTAAACCTGGGATGCACTTGTGCCAACTGATGCCTTGCCTGAAATATATGTGCGGACCAAAACGGCTATGCCTTATATGGGCAAAACAGGCGGCTAGAAAAAACTGAAAAATAAAAGACAGCCCTAATATCGAGCTGCCGCAAAACCAGCGGAGTACAAAATTTCGCTGGGGGAGCAATTGACAATTCATGGATAAAACTGGTGCGCACCTTATTCCGTCCTTGTCGTAAGGTCGATGAACTTGGTAAACTGCTTGTGGAAAAAGAGCTGCACCGTGTCGACCGGGCCATTGCGGTGCTTGGCCACAATGACCTCGGTGATGTTCTTTTTGTCGGTGTCAGGGTTATAGTAATCCTCCCGGTAGAGAAAAGCGACGATATCGGCGTCCTGCTCGAGCGACCCGGATTCGCGCAGGTCGCTCAGCATGGGTTTCTTGGACTGGCGGGCTTCGACGCCGCGGCTGAGCTGGGACAGGGCGATGACCGGCACGTTGAGTTCCCGGGCCAGCGCCTTGAGCGAGCGGGATATTTCCGAAATTTCCTGCTGACGGTTTTCGCTGCGGTTGGGACCTGAACTGCCCTGCATGAGCTGCAGGTAATCGATAATAATCAGTTTCAAATCATGCTCAATTTTAAGCCGCCGCGCTTTGGTGCGCATCTCCAGTACCGTAATGCCCGGCGTATCGTCGATAAAAATCGGCGCCGCCGCCAGCTTGTCGGCCGCCAGCACCAGCTTTTTCCAGTCGTGGTCTTCCAGTTCGCCGGTGCGCAGCCGCTGGGCGTCGATAGCGGCCTCGGCGCACAGCATCCGCTGGACAAGCTGCTCCTTGGACATCTCCAGCGAAAAAAAGGCAACCGTCTTTTTCTCGCGGATGGCCACATGCTGGGCAATGTTCAGGGTAAACGCCGTCTTGCCCATACTGGGACGGGCGGCAATGAGAATAAGGTCAGACGGCTGGAGGCCCGAAGTCAGACGGTCAAGGTCCTTAAACCCGGTAGGGATGCCGGTAATGCCGCCGCGGGTCGCATAGAGTTCTTCGATTTTGGCAAAGGCGTCGAAAATAATAGCCTTAATCGGGGTAAAATCGCGGCCCACCTTGCGGTTGGACACTTCCAAAATCATCTTTTCCGCCTGGTCAAGAATGACGGCGACTTCCTCATTGGCCTCATAGCCCATGCCGGCAATTTGGGTCGCCGTATTGATCAGCTGGCGGAGGAGCGCCTTTTCTTCGACAATTTTGGCATGATAAACAACGTTAGCCGCCGTCGGCACGCTGTTGGCCAGGGACGTTATGTAGGAAATGCCGCCGGCCGCTTCGAGTTTTTCTTCCTTGCGCAGCACCTCGGTGACAGTGACGATGTCCACCGCCTCGTTGCGGTTGAAAAGGTTCAAAATCGCCTGATAAATGAGCCGGTGAGCCTCCCGGTAAAAGTCCTCGGGACGCAGAAACTCGGCCACCTTGGAAATGGCCTCACGTTCGATAAGCATCGCGCCGAGAACGGCCTGTTCGGCTTCCACGTTCTGGGGCGGTATACGGTCTAACATTTTAATCCTCTCCCATAAAGGCTCTATAAGTAGGTATGAGGTATGAGGTATGAAGTATGAGGTATGAGGTGAGGGGTGTGGGTAAGGGGTAGAAACAACGGTATAATAGTTTAACGATAAGCCTCGCAGATAGCGAGGCTTATCGTTCTCAGATATTTATCAAGTAGTTTCTTACGCTATGGCCTGGTCAGCTTTGGCCAGGAGGATCTCCAGGGCGGCTTGGGCCGTTTCCACCGGGCGGATATCAAGACCCAGGTGGCCCCGCGGGATGTCATGCTCATTTTCCTTAGGGATAATCAGAATAGTCGCGCCGGCTTGCTTGGCGCCATAGGCCTTTTCGAAGACGCCACCGACCGCTTTGACTTTGCCCTGAATGGAGATCTCGCCGGTCACGGCCACATCCTGCCTGATCGGCCGCCCGGTAATGGCCGAAATGATGGCAGCAGTGATGGCCAGGCCGGCTGATGGGCCATCAATGCGGCCACCGCCGACAATATTCACATGAAGGTCATAGTTGGCCATGTCTTGCCCGGTAAGTTTGCGGACCACGGCCGCCGCATTAAAGACCGAATCTTTCGCCATACTGCCTGCCGTATCGTTAAACCGAATACTGCCTTTGCCCTTATCCGCGGCGGGAAAAGCAACCGCCTCAATCTCTAGGACCGAGCCAAGATAACCGGCCACGCCCAGGCCCAAGACCTTGCCCACCTCGGTCGTAGCCGAGGCCTTGCGACTAACATAGGGCGTCAGGCGGCTGCTCTGTACTACCTGATAAACATCGGCTGTCGTGATGACGACTTTGCCGGTGTCGCCGCCCGCACGGTGTAGCGCGCGGCCGTAAGCATCGGCCAAAATATTGATCGCTTTACGTCCCTCAATGGTATACTCGCTGATAATGCGCGGGATGTCGCCGTCCATGTCCGCCTTCAGCCGCCGGGCGGCGTTATAAACAATTTCTTCAATGTGTTTCGGGGTAAGCGGTTCGAAAAAGATTTCGGCGCAACGCGACCGGATGGCCGGATTAATATCGCCGGGATCGCGGGTAGTAGCGCCGATGAGAATAAAATCAGCCGGCGCACCATCGGCGAACAACTTTTTCACATACTTCGGGACATGCGGGTCGGACGGGTCGTAGTAGGCCGAATCAAAGAAAACCCGTTTGTCTTCCAGCACTTTGAGCAGTTTATTCTGCAGCATGGGATCCATTTCGCCGATTTCATCAATAAAGAGAATACCGCCATGGGCATCGGTCACCAAACCGGGCTTGGGCTCAGGGATACCCGTTTCAGCCAAGTCCTTGCGCGCCCCCTGGTAAATCGGGTCATGGACCGAACCTAGCAGTGGATTGGTCATATCGCGCGGGTCCCAGCGCAGGGTAGTGCCGTCCACCTCGATGAACGGCGCATCGGCCGCAAAGGGGGTAAACTTGAGTTTTTTCGCTTCTTCCAGCACTAGGCGAGCGGCCGTCGTTTTGCCGACGCCCGGCGGGCCGTAGATAATGAGGTGCTGCGGATAAGGCGAGGCCAGTTTGGCCCGCAATGCTTCAATGGCCCGCTCCTGCCCGACAATTTCCGCCAAGCTGGCCGGTCTCACTAGCTCCATGACCGACTTGGTCAAACCTTTTTGCTCCAGTTTTTCCAGCAGGGCGTATTTTTTCAGCGTCTGGGGGTTTTCCACGTTAGGCTCTTCTTCTTTCAGCACCTGGGCCTTGATCTCGCGGATATATTCTTGATGACGCTGGTCCATCTTTTCGGCAATCTTTTTTTCGATCTTCTCTTCGACTGTCCGGCGGGCCATCATATCGGCCAATTCATCCTCTATTTCCTCAAGGATGGCCGGAATCTCCTCATAAGTGGGCAGTCTGTCCACGGTGGGATCCTCGTAGACCAGCTTCTGCAGGGCTAAAACCCGCTCAGACAAGCTATCGGAACGCATCAGCTCCAATGCATCCACTTTACCGGCTTTGAGCACCACCTTTTCCGCCCCTACCAGCCCGGAATAGAGACCATACAGGGCGGAAACCTGGCGCCGGAGAGCGTCATCAGCCCCTTTGGCCGGCCGTGCCGCCTGAGGCGGGCGGACAAATCTGTTGAAAAATCCTTTCATGACCTTCCCTTTCTAATACCGTAGTAGAGAAAGCGTTACTGGGCGGTAACCTGCACCTGAATCTGACAGCTCACTTCGGGATGAACCCTGATCGTGACCGGATATGTTCCCAAGGCTTTAATCGCTTCCTTAAGCTCAATCTTGCGTTTATCGATTTCCAGGCCATGCTGGGCGGCAAGCGCATCGGCAATGTCTTTGCCAGTTACCGAACCGAAAAGCTTGCCGCCTTCGCCGGTTTTCACCGCAACTTTAACGCTCAATTTGGCCAGCTGGCTGGCCAGCAGCCTGGCCTCATCAAGCTGGCGCTGCTGGCGGCGAGCTTCTGCTTCTTTCTGCTGCTTAAAGGCGTTGACATTGGCGTCCGTGGCCGCAACGGCCAGTTTGTGGGGCAGCAGATAATTGCGGGCATAGCCCTCGGAAACCTCTATGATATCGCCTTTTTTACCGAGTTTTTTTACTTCCTGCACTAAGATAACCTTCATGGGACTCACTCTCCTCTAAATAATGGGAAACTATCTCGCAAAGGCGTTGTTTTACCTCTTCGATGGTTTGGTCTTTAATCTGGGCGGCGGCTGCGGTCTGATGTCCACCGCCGCCCAGTTTTTCCATGATAACCTGGACATTAATGTCGCCCTGGGACCGGGCGCTTATCCCGACGCCGCCCTCTTCGAGGCGGAATAAGATGAAGCATACCCGTACTCCCTCAATATTGAGCAGCATATCGGCCGCCTGCGCCGCCGACACCTGGGCCGCTTTGCCCTGGGCCGGACAGGTGGCAATAACAACGCCGCCAGGCAGGATTTCCGTACTGTTAATGATGCTGGCCCGCAACTTAAGACTGGCTAAGTCGACACAGAACAGATGCCGCACCAGGGCGGGATCGGCTCCGGCCCGGCGCAGATAAGCCGCCGCCTCAAAGGTGCGGACGCCGGTCTGGACGACAAAGTTCTTGGTATCCACGATGATCCCGGCGTAGAGCGCCGACGCCTCCAGGCGCGTTAAATCCAGTTTGTCATCATAATACTGCAGCAGCTCGGTAACCAGCTCGCTGGTCGAGGAAGCCGACGGTTCCAGGTAAACCAGCAAGGGACTTTCGATAAACGTTTCGGCCCGGCGGTGGTGGTCAATCACAACGATGCGGTCGATCTTTTCTAACAGGCCCGGCGCCGCCGTCAGTTCCGGCCGGTGGGTATCAACAACAAATAGTACCGTCCGCGCGGCTAAAAGTTCGGCCGCCACGTCAGCCGTGATAATAAGCGCCTCATACTCTTTGTAGTCCGGCAGCAGTTCCTGCAGCTTGGCTACCGCCGAGCCTGGCTCGCTGACCACAATATGGACTTCTTTGCCGGCGTGACGGGCCATTTTGGCCACGCCCATGGCCGCCCCCAGGCTGTCAAAATCTTCCCCGGCATGGCCCATTACCAATACAAGCTCGGCATCGCCCATGATATCCCGAATAGCTTGGGCTACGACCCGTGCCTTAACCCGGGTGTTCTTTTCCACCGCCTTGGCCTTGCCGCCGTAAAATTGCACCTTACCTTCAACGTAAACGGCAGCCTGGTCGCCGCCGCGACCAAGAGCGAGATCTAGTCCGGCCTGCGCCCGTTGACCTAGCGCGGCTACCGATGGCTCATCGGCCGCCACGCCCATGCTCAGGGTAACAGGCAGGCGGCTCGGGCTGCGGATCGCCCGAATCTTATCCAGGATATCGAACTTGTCGGCGAGCAGTTGATCAAGGGCCCGCCGGTTAAATACAGCGATATAAGTATCTTCGCTAAATTTTTTAATAAAGCCGTCAAGACTGGCGGCCCAATCGGCAAGGTGGCTACCTACTTCGCCGAGAATGGCTGTACGCTGGCTTTCCGTCAGCCCTTTAAGAACATCGTCATAGTTATCAATCTGAATTAACGCCAATACCGGCATGGCACCTAACGAGCGCTGGCGAACCAGTTCGGTGCCGGTTACGTCGGTGATGTAGAGCAGCATGAGGTCTTGGCGCAGCATGCCGCCATCCTGCCCGGCCGGGCTGATTGGTTTATGAATAATATGGTAGTACCGGTCACCGGCCTTAAGCGGCAATACCCCTGCCTTTCCCCAAATCTCGGCAAGGTTCAGGGCCGGCCACACCGCGGTGAGCGATTGGCCAGGCTCGACGCCGAGCCAGTCGGCCAATACGCTGTTACGCCAATGCAGGATGCCGTCGGCATCGACCATGGCGATGGCTAGCGGCAGATTTTGCAGGGCATAGTATGATGCTTCGTCAATATTGCCGCTCAAAGTCGCCAGGTATTCGGCCAGTGCCCGCTGCCGCGCCAGGTGCCGCTCCCGGCCGTAAAGATACAGCGCATAGAGCAGCACTGCCCCAATAATTGCGATATAGTGATTATAGAAGGAAATCACGGCCAGCAGAATGGCCGCGACTGCCAAATAGATGCGGGTATCAAACCAAAATGACGGTCCTTGGGGCATATAACAGCCTCCCGATTACACCGAATGCGGCGACCGTAGCCGCCGGTAGTCAAGGGCCATATCAAAAGCGCCCGCGAAAATGACTACCTGCATGAGAAAGCCATTGCTGAATATCAAGAACAGTATAATACCACGGACAAATCTTGACAAATTGTATTTATCGGCAAGGAAGTAAAATACCGCCATACCTTGCACGAGCAGCGCCACCGTGCTAAGCATTTGGAGGTTTACACCGGCATTGTAGAGCAGTTTAATGTCCCGGGACTGTCCCCAATAGAGGGCCAGGATGGCGATGATGAACACATACAAGAAAACGCGCGGCAGCGTCCATTCCTTAAACGGCGGAAAGGGAGCGATGCGGTGGCCGAGCCGACCCAGCACCGCCTTGGCCACAACAAAATTAAGATAGGTATCCACTACCGCTGCCAGCACGAAACCGGCGGGCAAAATGACTTTGAAGAGGTCGAGCATGGTCCGCATCATTTCGCCCATGCGGGCCAAGTCTTCCTCTTTCATGCCAAGCCGGCGGTAAAAATCGATGGCCTGTTCGGCGGCCTGGGCCATAACATCGCCCTGGATGTTAAGCGGATTTATACTGAGAAAGACGGCGCCGATCGCCAGCACGGCCGCCTTGGAAACAAGCGAGGCAACCGCCCCCCACCCGATGGCCCTGGCCGGCGAAAAGCCGGCGCGAAAAGCATGGCCCAGCACGATGCCGATGAGACCGAAGCCAACGACAACCGAGACGGCGTGGAGAGGATGCATAAGGATGGCAATGATGATGCCGGCCACAACTGTCGCCATAATGCTCCATTTATAGCCATGCCGTACTCCCAGAAGGATGATGGGCACCGGCCAGATAAGGTTGACAAACGGGCCAATTACGGGAATATACGCGCTGATAAAGGCGAACATGATGGCTACGGCGGCCAGCACGCCGCCCTCTACCATCGGTCGGATACCACTATTACGCATGACTCACCTCTTATTTTTCAAATGACGCTGAAAATCGCTGTAGTCGCCAAACCACTTTTCCACTTCCGGGTCTTGCTTTATAGTTTGGCCCAAACGGGTCAAAATCACTTCGTCCAGGGCGGCGAAATCGATGCCTAGCCGCCGGCCCAGCACATAACAGGCAATAACGATTGATGCCAGCGCCTCGCGGATGGCTTGCTCGCTTGTTTGAGCAAAGGCCTGGAATAACTTTCCCACCTGGCTGACCAGCTCGGCCTTCAGCCCTTCGATGAGACGCAAGCGGCGCAGAATATCTGGCTCATGGGATAGCACCGGACGACCCCTCCTTGCAACAGTGGATATTATTCGCCGCACCAGTGCCTTTCTTCCTGCCGGCTTTACCTTCATTCTTCTTCCGCCGCGGCGCTGTCAAGGAGGCGGATGGCTTCTTCGGCGGGGAGTTCTTCCACCTTTTTCAGTTTCCGCTCAATCGTCCGCGACTTGCGGGCCGCCGTTTCAATTGAGTTGGACGCCTCCTGCAGTTTACGGCTGGTTTTATCCAGGAGATCGCCAAACTTGCCGAATTCGGTCTTAACGGCGCCGAGCAGCTGCCATACTTCGGCGCTGCGTTTTTCGATAGCCAACGTCCGAAAGCCCATCTGCAGGCTGCTGAGCAGGGCAGCAAGCGTCGTCGGCCCGGTAACAATGACCCGGTATTCCCGGATCAGGCTATCGCACAGACCAGGGCGGCGCAGCACTTCGGCGTAGAGGCCCTCGATGGGCAGAAACAGAATGGCAAACTCGGTCGTATGGGGGACGCTGATATACTTGGCGGCAATATCGCGCGCCTCGGCCCGTATGCGGTTCTCCAGGGCTCTCGCCGCCTCCTCCGCCAACTTGGCATCGGCTTTTTCCTGGGCATCGAGCAGGCGCTGGTAATCTTCCTGGGGAAATTTGGCGTCAATGGGCAGCCAGACCGGGGCTGCTTCCCCGTCGCGCCCCGGCAGTTTGACGGCAAACTCCACCCGTTCTGCCGATCCTGGCTTGGTGGCCACGTTTTGGGCATACTGGTCAGGGGCAAGGATTTGTTCGAGCAGACCGGCAAGGTGGTATTCGCCCCAAATACCGCGGGCTTTAACATTGGTCAGTACCCGCTTGAGGTCGCCCACACCGGCGGCGAGGGCCTGCATCTCACCCAGCCCCTTGTGAACCTGTTCCAGGCGTTCGCTGACCAGGCGAAAACTCTCACCCAGGCGCTTTTCCAGCGTGGCATGCAGCTTTTCGTCAACCGTGCGGCGCATTTCCTCAAGTCGGCGGCCATTGTCATCGCGCAGCTCTTTAAGCTGGCCGTCCACCACCGCGCGCAGCTTGTCCAGGCGCTGCTCATTGCTCTCCCGCATGGCCTGGATTTCCTCCCGCAGCCGGTCGGCCTTCTGGTCGCTCACCCGGGTGAAATTCTGCAAGATATTGGCAAAAGCCTCCAGTTGGGCCATCTGGGCGCCGGTGTTTTCGTGGAGGCGGCGCAAGACGGCCTCTTGAAATCGTCCGACTGATCCGGCCAGTTCTTCCCGCAGCATGCGGGCATTATCGGCCGCTTCACTCCGGCTTTGCGCCGCTTCGGCGCGCAAGGTGCGCTCCAGTCGGTCGAAAGTTTTTTCCCAAGCGGCCAACTCGGCGGTCCGGCCGCTACGAAGGAGCAGCAGGATGAGGAGGGCTAAAGCGGCGACATTAAAGATAAGACTAATTATCGTTAATTCAGACATTGCGCACCTCCGGCAAATAGGCATGTTTCTGTTATTTCCCGTAAATCAAGAAAATCCCTGCTAGCCGTAGTTAAGATGATCATGCCGATAAATCAACACCGCAAAGTATGAAAACTGATGTTCAACCACGGAGGACACAGAGGCGCGATATTCATCGCGCTAAAGTTTAAAAAATATCCCCTCCGCGTCCTCCGCGGTTCCCTATACTTCTCATAATGAAGCCATCAATTTTCATGGTAGACCCCCCATGTCGTTAGCACGACACCAACAAAGAATGAAAACCAGGTGCATATGTAGAATAATTTTTTTGCGGCTGGCGAAGAGAGGTCGATAGCTTGCTAGTGCTTCGAGCCTGAAGGGTAGACTGAACCCCAGTTACCTGGTGCACCACAAATTGTTGCTCCTACATTTAGGAAGCACGCGGAGTAGATTACTCGTACAAGGGTTACTGCACCAGTCGCAAAATAAGGCCGCAGAGGGGATCTTCTCATGAAACAAGTAATCCGCATTGTCCATGAACGCTGTTGTGGTATGGATGTTCACAAGAAGATTATCGTTGCCTGCGTTATCACACCTGACAACAAAGAAATTCGAACATTTGGCACTATGACGGACGACTTGCATGAATTAGTAAGCTGGCTTCAAAGTCACGGCTGTAGTCATGTAGCTATGGAAAGCACGGGAGTTTACTGGAAACCAATTTACAATCTTTTAGAACATACGGGAATTGAGATTTTGGTAGTCAATGCACAACACATAAAAGCAGTTCCGGGACGCAAGACAGATGTTAAAGATGCAGAGTGGATAGCTGAGTTACTACGGCATGGGTTACTGCAGGGCAGTTATATTCCAAGTCGTGAGCAGAGGGAATTACGGGAATTAGTAAGATATCGTCGGAGCCTCATAGAAGAACGCTCGAGAGAAGTAAATCGGCTACAAAAAGTTTTAGAAGGGGCAAATATTAAGTTGGCTTCTGTAGTAACCGACATTACTGGTGTTTCCGCCCGCTCTATGATAGAAGCTATGATAAAAGGAACCGATGATACCAAGCAGTTAGCGCAAATGGCAAAAGGAGCTTTGCGTAATAAACTTGCCGATTTAGAAAAGGCGTTAAAGGGCTCTCTTGGTTACCATCAAAAAATGATGCTATCCATGCAACTAAAACATATTGAAACGCTAGATGAAAGTATTAAAGAATTGGATAAAGAAATAGCAGACCGTATGCGCCCTTTTGAAGAAGCCTTGGAGCTATTAGACACCATACCCGGTGTTAATCGGCGCAATGCAGAAGAAATCATTGCTGAGATTGGAGTAGATATGAGTCGCTTCCCATCCGCGGAGCATCTTTCATCTTGGTCAGGAATGGCTCCAGGGCATAACGAAAGCGCTGATAAGCGAAAATCAGGAAAAACCCGTAAAGGAAACCAACATCTGCGAACAACACTTGTACAATCAGCTCGCTCTGCCGCCCGCCAAAAAGATACTTATCTTGCGTCTCAATACCGTAGAATCTGTTCCCGTCGTGGTTCTAACCGTGCTGCAGTAGCTGTAGGACATAGCATTTTAATAATTGCCTATCATATTCTCAAGAAAAAACAGCCGTACATTGAATTAGGTGCCAACTACTTTGAACAGCGAAGTAAAGATGCTGCAATAAAAAGAGCACTTCAACTTTTACAAAACGCAGGAATTGAAATAAACCTTGAAAATATAGTTGCTTAAGATCAGTTTAAAAGTAAATCCTTCTTTACAAATGCCTACTATAAAAAACCTATAGAGTAGGCCTTGGGATCTCTTTGTCTCTATTCGAAGTAGTTGACATAAATTTTTGAAGTGAGTTTTCGGAGTAGTACGCAAAGTACGCAAAGTTTAAAAAGCGCGACGAATGTCGCGCAAGCGTAACCCTTCGCGTCCTTCGCGCACTTAGCGGTTAAAAAACTTCTCGGTTTAGAAAATTATGGAAGGTGAACGGCCATGATTATCGACCAAGCCCGCCAGGTGCTAGAAGCCGAGGCGGAGGCTATCAGATCCCTCATCCCGCGCATTAACGGCGAGTTTACACAGGCCGTAAACATGATTTTGGCCTGCAAGGGGCGGGTCATCGTGACTGGCATGGGAAAATCAGGCCTAATTGGCAAAAAAATTGCCGCCACGCTGGCCAGTACCGGCACGCCGGCCTTTTTCCTTCACCCGGCGGAAGGCGTCCACGGCGACCTGGGAATGGTGACAAGCGAAGACATTGTGCTGGCCATCTCCAACAGCGGCGAAACCAACGAGATTATCAGCATTCTGCCATCCATCAAGCGGATTGGCGCCCGCATCATCGCCATGACCGGCCGTCCGGCCTCAACGCTGGGAAAAAACAGCGACCTTGTCCTTGACGTGGCAGTAGAAAAGGAGGCTTGCCCGCTAGGGCTGGCGCCGACGGCCAGCACCACCGCGACCTTGGCCATGGGCGATGCGCTGGCGGTAGCGCTTTTATCGGAGCGTAAGTTCACGCCCGAAGACTTTGCCCTCTTCCACCCGGGCGGGTCGCTGGGCCGCAAACTGCTATTGACTGTGGAAAACGTCATGCACAGTGGCGACGACAATCCGGTAGTGACGCCGGACAAAACGGTCAAAGAGGCGCTTTTTGTCATCACCGCCAAGGGGCTAGGCGCTACCTCGGTCGTCGATGCGGACGGCCGCTTGCTCGGCATCATTACCGACGGCGATATCCGGCGCGGTCTGGAAAAAGGCCACGATTTTCTCGACAAGCCGGTGACGGCCCTGATGACGCGCACCCCCCGCACCATCACCAAAGACAAACTGGCTGCCCAAGCACTTAATATGATGGAGAAGAACAAGCCCCGCCCCATCACCGTCCTGCCGGTGGTCGACGAACAATACCGGGCAATTGGCATGATTCACCTTACTGACTTGTTGCGCCAAGGAGTGGTATAATGGATAGGGAGAAGCGCGCGCAAAAAGTCAAACTCCTGATCTTTGATGTTGACGGCGTGCTGACTAACGGCCAGATTATCTTCGGCCCTGACGGCGAAGCGATGAAAGTCTTTCACTCCCAGGACGGCCTCGGCATCGCGGTAGCCCATAAGGTCGGCCTCAAGACGGCGATTATCACCGGCCGGGAGACGGAAATGGTGCGCCGGCGGGGCGCCGAGCTCAATATCACTGACGTCTACCAGGGAGCGATGGACAAAGTGGCCGCCTTAAACGAATTGTTAGCCAAACATGGTCTGGCGGCTGACGAAGCAGGTTATGTCGGCGACGATCTCAATGACCTGCCAGTCATGCTCCGGGTGGGCTTCGCCTGTGCCGTCTCCAACGCCGTAGCCGAAGTAAAGGCCGCCGCCCATTTTGTCGCTACCAGGGAAGGCGGGCGCGGTGCCGCGCGGGAGATCATCGAATTTATCCTCAAGGCCCAGGGTAAGTGGGAGCAGATTGTCGAAATTTATCGCCAGCCGGGCCATATCGAAACCAAACAGTAAGAAGGAGGACGCCGATGTTTTCAAACTGGCAATACCATTTGCTAAAACTGGCCAGCCGGATCGTGTGCCTTTTGCCTTATCCGGCGGTGCTGCGGCTTGGTAGCCTGCTAGGCCGGCTGTACTACCGTATTGCCGGACGCCAGCGTCGGCGTGCCCTTGCCCAAATACAGGAATGTCTGAAACTGTCGCCGCCCAAGGCCGAGCGAATTATTCGCCGTCTGTTCATCAACGTCGGCCGGATGTTTATGGAAGTCATGTATACCCCGGCCCTTAACCGGGAAACCGTCAAACGATATATAACCATTGAAAACCGCCACTACTTGGCCGATGCGCTAGCCGAGGGCAAAGGTGTCGTTTTTCTCACCGCTCACATCGGCAACTGGGAGTGGTTAGGGGCGGCGCTGGCCATGGATGGTTTTCCCATGACCAGTGTCATCAAGCGCCAACCCAATGAGCAGTATACCCGTATTCTTAACGAGTACCGCCGTATGGTCGGCATCGAGATCTTTGCCCGCGGCACCACTGAATTAGTAGGGGCGGCGAAAGCTCTCAAACAGGGAAAGGTCCTCGGTTTTCTCGCCGACCAGGACGGCGGCCATGACGGGGTATTCGCCGAGTTTCTTGGTAAAATGGCTTCGACGCCCAAGGGGGCGGCCGTTTTCGCCAAACGGTTTGGCGCACCGGTCGTACCGGCTTTTATCGTGCGCCGGCCGGAAGGCGGCCACCGCATCATTATTCATGCGCCGCTATATTACCAGGATACTGGCAACGAGCAGGCTGATGTGGCAGAGTTTACCATCCGCTTAAACCGGGTGATTGAGGAAACCATTCGCCAGTATCCTGACCAGTGGCTGTGGTTCCAGAAACGCTGGAACACCAAAGTGGAAAATCTGCGTCGGCCCACATCTTTCATGGCAGGTGAAGCAGTATGAAGAAAACTACATACCTGCTAACTCTCTGCCTAGTACTACTGTTGGCCGGTGGCCTTTACTATTTCAACAAAGACGAGCCGCTGCCGCAGGCGCCGCCGCAGGAAGCTAAGAGCGACCCGGCGTTCAACATGGTTTTTACCGGCAATTCCCTGGTCGAGGAAAAAGACGGCAAACGTCTGTGGGAACTGAGCGCCGAGTCCATCGAGCTCGATCAAAAGACCAACCAAGTTTACCTGAAAAACCTTAAAGGGGTTATTTACCGGGAAAATGGCGACAAGGTTGAAATAACCGCCCGCCAGGCCACGCTGGATACCAAGACGCGCGACATCGTGATGACCGGCGATATCCGGGCCGCCAGTAGCGACGGCGCGGTTTTGACGGCGCCTTCCGTCCGTTACGCCATGGACGACCGCCGGTTCTACGGCTTGGGGGGCGTCACGCTGACGCGGGGCGATACCGTCGTGACCGGCGAACAATTAGAGAGCGACGGCGATTTCGCGAAAGTCAAAGTACAAGGCAATGCCCGTGTACGCAAAGGAGTGAACGCACAATGAGGAGCAAAGGGACACTTTCCCAGGCTATTTTTCGTGTAGTAGCAGGACTTTTTGCCCTTGCCCTTAGTTTTGGCCCCGTCGCGCCCGGCCAGGCCGCCGGCAGTCCTGTGGAACTTGCCGCCGAAGCAATCGAATACGATACGGCCCAAGGCATCGCCATCGCCACAGGCGGCGTCCGCATTACTCGGGACAACGTCGTGATGACCGGGGCCAAGGCTGAATACAATACGAAAACCCAGGAAGCACTGGTCACCGGCAATGTGAAAGTGGTGCAAGACGACGCCACCCTTACCGCCGACCAGGTGCAGGCCTATCAAAATAACCACCTCGTCGCGACCGGCGGCGTGGTCCTCGTCAAGGCCGACAGCCAGCTGACCGGTCCGCGCCTCGACTACTATATTGATCGCGAATACGCCATCGTTGGCGGTGGCGCCCGCCTTACCACCCAAGATGCCGTAATGACGGCCGACAAAATTGAGGCCTTCATTGCCGAAGACCGGGCCGTTGGTACGGGCAATGTCCATGTTGTCAGCGACACGCGCAAGCTGGACGCTACTGCCGACCAGGCTACCTACTACAGCGCCAAGACCGGCCAGGGCCGGGTGGTTCTGACCGGTAACGCCCGGGCCGTCCAGGACGGCAATGTCCTCACCGGCAACACCCTCACCGTATACCTTGACGACAAGGCCATGGACGCCCAGGGCCGCACCCGCCTGGTTATCAAACCACAGTAATTGAATGAACTCCCAATTATATAAACCACAGAGGACGCGGAGGCGCGATATTCATCGCGCCGGAGCGTTTGTCTTCTCCGTGTCCTCCGTGGTTTTCAGCGAGGTACTGCCAATGTATATCGAAACCAAAGAACTGGTCAAAACCTATAAAGGCCGCAATGTCGTCAACGGTGTCAGCCTCCGGGTGGACCGGGGCCAGATCGTCGGCCTTCTTGGCCCCAACGGTGCCGGGAAAACCACGACCTTTTACATGATTGTCGGCCTGGAAAAGCCGAACCGCGGCGCGATCTTCGTAAACGGCGAAGACGTCACCGCCATGCCCATGTATCGCCGCTCCCGGTACGGCATCGGCTATCTGCCGCAAGAAGCCTCCATCTTCCGCAAGCTGACGGTGGAGGAAAACCTGCTCGCCATCCTGGAAACGACTAATCTCACGCCGGTCGAGCGGCGCGACAAGATGGAAAGCCTCTTGGAGGAGTTTCACGTTACTCATGTGCGGCACCGCAAAGGCTCCGAGCTTTCCGGCGGCGAGCGGCGGCGGGTGGAAATCGCCCGGGCGCTGGCCACCGATCCCAGTTTCATCTTGCTGGACGAGCCCTTTGCCGGCGTCGACCCCATTGCCGTGGCCGATATTCAGGAAATTATTGGCTATCTCAAAGAGCGGGGCATCGGCGTTCTCATCACCGACCATAATGTGCGGGAAACGTTGAGCATTGTCGACACTGCCTATATCTTAAACGAGGGCCAAATCCTCATTTCCGGCGATGCAGACACCATTGCCAACAGCGAAATCGCCCGTAAATTTTACCTTGGGGAAAAATTCACCTTATAGGAGACAGCATGCGCATACTTGACAAATATATCCTCAAAGAAATGCTGGGGCCTTTTATTTTTGGTATCGCCGCCTTCTCCAGCGTCTTCATCGGCACCAGCACTCTTTTTCGGCTTGCCCGCTACATCACCGAATACGGCGCTTCCGTATACTCAGTAACCAAGCTGTTTATTTACAGCCTTCCCGGCATCATTGTGCTGACCTTTCCCATGTCCATGCTGTTGGCGTCGCTCCTGGCGTTCGGGCGCTTATCCGCGTCCAGCGAAATCACGGCCATGAAGTCTGGCGGCCTGAGCTTCTTTCGCCTCGCCGCGCCGGTATTCATCGCCGCCTTTGTCGTCAGTATCGTCGCCGTCATCTTAAACGAGGCCGTTGTTCCCCGGGCCAACAATGCCTATCAGAACGTGCTGCGCTACGAGATTGAAAAAAGTAGGCCCAAAACCCAGGAGCATATTGTCATCAAGGATGTAAAAGACGGCGAAATCGAGCGGCTAACCTACGCCCGCAAGTTTGACGAAGCGGCCAACGCCATGTACGCCGTAACCGTCCAGGAGTTTGACAAGGGGCGGCTGGTACGGGTGGAAAACGCCGAAAAGGCCATCTGGGACAACGGCCGCTGGATCATGGAGTCCGGCATCATCTATGACGTCGCGCCGGAAGGGCAGCTGCAGCGCACCCTGCGTTTCGATAAGCAGTTTATGCCGGTGGAAAAATCGCCGCGGGAAATTGCGCGGGAACAGAAAAAACCAGAAGAAATGACTATTAAGGAGCTCAAGCAGCATATCAAAGTGCTGCAGCGCGAGTATGTAAAGACCAGCACCTATGAAGTGGAGCTGCACCAGCGGCTCGCCATCCCGGCGGCCAGTCTGGTTTTTGCCCTCATCGGTACCCCGCTCGGCCTGCAGCCCCATCGCTCCAGCTCGTCCATCGGCCTTGGCATCAGTATTATCATTATCTTCATTTACTACACCATCATGACGGTGTTTACCGCCTTGGGCCAGGGCGGCGCCATCCCCGCCGTACTCGCCGCCTGGATACCAAATATTGTCTTTATCATCATCGGCGCCTTTTTAATCCGCAAGGCCTCGCAGTAAAGTATGAGGTATGAGGTATGAGGTATGAGGTATGAGGTATGAGGTATGAGGTATACCCTTTGCGTCTTTAGCGTCCTACCCTGAAAAGCGTAAAACCGCAAAGGGCGCAAAGAACGCAAAGGGCTACGCGCGCGACAGTTGTCGCGCGAGATTAGTTCAAAAACTTACTTTTCATCGCTTGTGGTGCCAATTATTGGCATGATCATCTTCGCGGTTAATATGTATTAAGAAGGGAGGGGGAGGCATGTACGGCCTGACCCTGATCGCCGTCCTGGCCGTCATGGGCGGGGTCATCGCTTATATCGGCGATAAACTGGGCACCAAAATAGGCAAGAAAAAACTTACCATCTTCGGCCTGCGGCCCAAGCACACGTCCATCCTGGTCACCATCGTCACCGGCATCCTCATTGCCGCGACCACGCTGGGCATTCTGGCCGTCGCGTCGCGGGACGTGCGCACCGCCCTGTTTGGCATGGCGGCGCTCAAGGCCGAACTGGCTTCTCTGTCCCAGGAAGTAGCTTCCAAAAACCTTGAACTGGAAACCAGCCGCCGGGAGCTGGCGGCGAAAACGGCAGAATACACCGCTTTATCGGCCAAGGTTAAAGAAACGGCTAGCGAGCTTGCCCTAATCAGCCGCGAACTTGATGAAGTCATGGCCGAGCGCGACCGCACCGCGGCCGCCCTCAGCCGGGTGCAGGCCGAATATGCCCAGGCGAAAGGCGACCTGAGCCAGGCGCAGCAGGAGATCAAAACCCTTCAGACGACCAAACAGGAACTGGATAAGCGCGTCGCCGAGCTCAGCACGGCCAAAACCAATCTGCAGCAAGACGTAGACCGCCTGAACGAACTGACGGCCAACCTGAAGAAAGGTATCCAGTATGTGCGCGAAGGGGTCGTCGTCTTCCGGGCCGGTGAAGAAATCGCCACCGCCATCGTGAAAGGCGGCCAATCGGTAGAGGCTACGCAGCAGGCCCTTGGGGCGCTTGTATACCGCACCAATCTGGCCATAACCGGCAAGCTGGGCATTGACAATAGTCTGGAAGTGCTGTGGATTTCCCGCCATGACTTTGACGAAGCCGTTTCCCTTATTGCCGCGACGCCGGAAGACGTCGTTGTCCGCATTACTTCGGTGGGCAATACCATCTACGGCGAGCCGGTCATCGGCCGCATCGACCTTTATCCAAACCGGCTGGTGTTTGCAAAAAATACGGTGGTTTATTCCCAGGTGATCAATGCCGGCCAGAGCGCCGAACAAGCCGAGGAAGCCGTGCTGCTCTTTCTGCGCCGGGTCAATGCCGAGGCTGTTAAGCAGGGCATCCTGCCCGACCCGCTCCAGGGCACGGTGGGCAGCATGAGCGGCGCCCAACTCTTTGAGACGGTGAATAAAGTCAAACGCTATGGCGGCAAAGTCGAACTCACCGCCGTCACCAAAACCGACATCTACACCGCCGGACCGCTGCAGATCGAGATCCAGGTACTTCCTTTGCGGCCGCAGTAGAGCTATTAGTTAAAACTATAGAACCACGGAGGACGCGGAGAAGATTTTATTTAGCGCGATGAAATCGCGCCTCCGTGTCCTCCGCGGTTAAATTAACATAATATACCAGCATAGAATCCTGCAGTTTTGGCAGGATTCTTTTTTTCTCCCCCGAATATATATAGCGTCAAAAACATTATGTTAATTACATAATTTTTTTGACACGATGTGACTGTTCAGTCAATGCCTGAGAATACAGATAATATCCAGTATTTACATGTGGCGACCAGGCAGGAAGCTGAAAAGTCTCGTCGAATTATGTAAACTAAACCTGCAAACAGCGGCAGGTGGCTAAAGCCGGTGAAGTACTGGCAGGCGGGAAAGAGCGCTGAGGAAACATGGACACTCATGGCTTGGCCCCCTGACCTGACGTAGCCGGTGCAGCCGGTGCTAGCACCACGCACAAATAACAAACATATTTCAAAGGGGGATTTTTCTCGTGAAGAAAAGACTTCTCAAAGTAGCAGTCACTACTGCGCTGACGGTTGCCTTCGCCGTACCTGCTTTCGCTAATCCGTTCAGCGATGTTCCGGCGAACCACTGGGCCTATGACGCGGTAAACAAACTCGCCCAAGCCGGCATCGTCGACGGCTATGGCGATGGCACTTTCCGCGGCGACAAAACCATGACCCGTTATGAAATGGCGCAAATCGTGGCCAAAGCCATGACCAAGAGCCTAAACGCCGATCAAAAAGCTACCGTTGACGCTCTGTCCAAAGAATTTGCCGCCGAGCTCAACAACCTCGGTGTGAAAGTTGCCGGCCTGGAAAACAAGGTCGACAACATGGTGAAAATCTCCGGTGACGCCCGCGTGCGCTACTTCCAATACGATGATGCCAAAGACTACACTGACTACCGTGCTCGCGTGAACTTCGACGGCAAAATCAGCGACAACCTGAAATTCAATGCCCGTCTCTCCAGCGGCAACGCCAGCATTGAAAGCGGTGCCAACACCATGATCCTGGACACTGCCAACGTGACCTTTGGCGCCCTCGGCCTGACCAACACCGTAGGCCGCCAAGACATCAAACTCGGCAATGGCTACCTGATGGATACCCAGATGAACGGTATTGCGACCCAGGCCGGCAACCTCAAGCTGTTCGCCGGTAATGCCAAGAAAGACAACTACAACCGTCTCTACGGCGCCGAATATAACATGAACCTCCTGGGCGCTAATGTTACCGCCGACTACCTCAAGAGCGTTTCCACCGACGAAGAATTCTTCGGCGCCAACACAGCTTTCAAACTGGCTGACGGCGTAACGGCTAATGTCGAGTACTACAAAAACAACGACAAAGACGCTACTGCGACCGCTTATGGCCTCAAGTTCAATAAACTCGGCCTGTCCGCTACCTACCGCGATGTTGAGCCGGGCGCCTTCCTGAAGTACTCCACCCATTACACCGCTGACGCGTTCACCGACAGCATGGTTGACAGCGGTTTCAAAGGGATGGAATATCAATACGACAAAGCTCTGGACAAAAACGCCACCCTCACGGTTAAGTACCAAGACTTCGACAAACAAGACGGTACTAAACTGGGCGCTCGTACCACTGCTACCGTCAACGTCAAGTTCTAAGACAAGACAAGATAGCAAAAACGCAAGCAGCCCTGCCCGCGCAAGTCGCGCGGCGCCAGGGCTGCTTTTTTATGATTTATGGCTTTAATCTATCCGGCGCAGCCCTTCGCGTTCTTTGCGCCCATTGCGGTTTTGTCATCTACTAATTGTAGGAAACTTTTCTCGTACCAATTTTTTGCCGGGGAAGGAATATATTTCTTCGCGGCGAACATACTACCGCAGGAGGCAGTTCCATGGCAGATTTGGTAATAGCCGTTGACCCGGGACGGGATAAATGCGGGGTTGCCGTAGTCAGCCGCGACCGGGGCGTGCTGTATAAGGCTGTCGTTCCTACCGCGGCCCTGGCAGCGGCAGTGGCCAAACTCGCGCGCGAGTTTGGGGCGGCTACCGTCGTGGTGGGCGACCGCACGACCGGCAGCGCCGCAGTGAAGCAGCTTAGCGTTCAGCCGATAGACGGACGTCGCCTGCATATCGTGACCGTCGACGAACACCGCTCGACTGACGAAGCCCGCCACCGCTACTGGCTGGAAAACCCGCCGCGGGGACTTAGGCGCCTTATCCCGACCACCATGCAGGTTCCGCCGGCGCCGGTCGATGACTATGTGGCCGTCATTTTGGCCGAACGGTATTTTGGTAAGAGTATGAAGTATGAGGTATGAAGTATGAAGTGTTAAGTATGAAGTGTGAGTGGTTTAAAAAATTTAATTAATTTATTACTAGCTAGCAGGAATAATTTTCTCCAGGTAGAATATATTACTCCGTGAGGAAATAGCTTCCACGATCTATCCACCGAAGAGGGCTGACGGGGAAGAAAGGAGGTGCGAAGCCTTAGGTCCCGCATGAGTCCTTGCAGTAGGTGATAGATATGAGCTCTTTGACAAGGGAATATCGTTTGAGGAAACAAGGAAACTCAATGCCGTTCCCTTCCTTAGGGCTCATTATACTCAAAAATCACAAAAACCTAAGGAGGAAAAAGCATGAAAAAGACTTTCGTAGTCACTCTGGCAGTCCTGTTTGTCCTCAGCATCGCTGGTACTGCCTTTGCTGCTGCTAACCCCTTCGTCGACGTTCCGGCGAAACACTGGTCCTATGACGCAGTAGCCAAGCTGGCCAAAGCCGGTATCATTGACGGTTATGGCGACGGCACCTTCCGTGGCGACAAAACCATGACCCGTTACGAAATGGCGCAAATCGTCGCCAAGGCTATGGCTAAGTCCGACAAAGCCGATGCCGAAACCAAAGCTCTCGTTGACAAACTCGCTGTTGAGTTTGCCCAAGAGCTGAACAACCTCGGCGTCCGCGTCGCTAAGCTGGAGAAGAACCAACCCAACATGAAGTTCACTGGTACCTTTGATGTGCGTTATCGCACTGTCGACTATGATGCCGCTAGTACCGCTAGCGATGTCAACGCTTTCTACCGTCTGCGCATGGAAGGCGCGGCTAAGGTTGACGACAAGACCACTTTCGGTATGCGTTTTGTCACCAACGCTCCCGATAAATCTGATTTTGGTAATACTACATGGTTAAAGTTCGGGGATTCGACCAACAACGCTAAGATCGACCGCGTATTTGTTGCTACCAAAGTCGGCGAAGTAAATACCACGATCGGTCGCCAAGCTCTGGTAATCGACCCGCTGAGCATCATCGTTGACAGCGCGGCATTCAGCTATGACGGTGTCAAACTGGGTTGGAACACCGGTAAATTTAACATTACCGCCAACCATGGCCGGTTTGTTAAAGATGTTAAGTATTTAGATAGCAACAAAAATGAGGTTGCAGCTCTCGCTGCTTTCAAAAACGTTGACGTTGATTCCATCCGTGTTGCCTCGAAAGTTGGCAAATTGGCGTATGGTGTAAACTATGCTGTCTTCAAAAACAACATTGATGACATTGACCTGGCCACTTATTACTTCGGCGATGTCGTGTACAACTTTGACAAGAAATTCAGCCTCGCCGGCGAATATGCGAAAAACGATGAAGCCAACGACAACGACAACTTCTGGAGCGTAAAAGCCACTTATGGCGACCAAGTGCTCGCCGCGAAAGGGCAAAAGAACTTTGTTGTCCAATACACTGACGTTAAAGCCAACTCGCTGTTCAACCGCTTCACTACTCTTGATACCCCTAACGGCAACGTGTTCGACGACTACAAAGTGCTTGACCTCAACTACAACTACGCGTTCAGCGCCAATATGAAAGGGCAGCTGCAATACGTTAAAGTCGACGACAAAACTCAAGACAAATTCGACTACGACTACTACAAAGTCACGCTGAGCGTCAAGTTCTAAACCTACAAAAAAACCGCTGGCATATTGCCAGCGGTTTTTCTTATGTGCGCCCGGCATGGGCGCTGGCTAGGTGGTGAAAGTCCACGGCAGGCGAGGCAGGCGCAATCACAATCCTTTACAGCATGTTGGATAATTTTATAATAATTGTGTTAATGTTTAGATCGGTTGTTTATGCCTAATATACTAAAGTGTAACCTTCAACTATTTATTGATAGTATACTTAAATAATATTTACATCAATGAGCTTACAAAGCAGGAATTTCATCACTTATGCCGAATAATTCCTGCCATACCAGGTCGTGCTGCGACGCTAAACCCGGCGGGAAAGGTTGGTGACAAACTCAGCAGGCCGACAAGCGGAGAGGACGACCAGGCGGCACGTTAGGCCAGCAAGGAAACATGGACACTTGCCGGATGATATGCTGCCCGAACAACCTGTTTTAACCCATTATCGACCAGACTAAGTTAAGGAGGAACTAGCATGAAAAAACGTTTACTCGCGGCGGCTGTTGCAGCCATGATCACTCTTTCCGCCGCTTCCGTCTTTGCGGCTCCGGCCGTCGAGACCAACGGCGATATAAAGCTCCATTACCGTTGGAATACTTCAGATATTCCTGCTGATGACGACAAAGAAGGCGGCAAGTTTTGGCTGCGCCTTAATGTCAAGGCTCAGCTTGATGACAAAACCGATGCTTATCTGCGGTTTGCTTACCAGAAATTAACTGGCGACTATGTTGGCGCTGACTTTAACCAAGAGTATCCCAACTATGATAAAGACAGCGCCACTTCGCTTGACCGCTTCGGCATTGTTTACAAAGACAAAGGTTGGACCTACAATGTCGGTCGTCAGGGTGCGACCATTGGTGGGGTAGCAACTCTCTTCAGCACCGAAGGCTACATGGGTATTCGTATGGGTGCCGTTGAAGGTGTATCTATTACTGGTAAGTCCGGTTCGACTGACATTAAATTTATCGGCGGCAGACTGTGGGATGACAGATCGGCGAATAAAGACAAAATCTATGCTCTCCAAGCTTCCTACAGCCCGGCGAAAGATTTGACGGTCGGGGCGATTGTCGGTAAGTACAACTACGCCGACGCGTCCAAAGACGATACTAACCACTGGGCGGTCAACACTGCCTACACCGTAGGCAAAGCTACCTACCTGGCTGAGTATGCCAAATCCGATGCGGACAAAAATGACACCGCTTATGTCTTTGGTGCCACTTACGCCTTCGACAAGAAAAACTCCGCTTATGCTTTCTATAGCAGAGTTGAAGCCAACGGTGACATGGGCGGCTGGACCGATTTTGACAATAACCAAAAAGGCCTGTACCTCGGTTACGACCATGCATTGGATAAAGATACCACCTTCAGCCTGTTCTACAAAGACATGACCTATATTTCCGGTGATAAGAAGGATAAAGACAACACATCCTTCCGCACCACCGTCACCTACAAATTCTAAGACTTATTGCATAAAAAAAAAAGCCTCTCCTGTTATTCAGGAGAGGCTTTTACATTGCCGCAAGGGGATTGTCACAGGGACGGTTCTTTTGACAATGGAAAAAATTACCATAATATTCTACGGCGTCAATTTCCTGACGCCGTCAAACTTGTCAAAATGTCCGTCAAACGAATAAATTTCTGGTGCCATTTGTTCCAGGGCGTTCGCGGCAATAAGTGCGTCAGGCCAAGGAACATTTACGCTTGCAAAAAAGTCAAGGCTTCGGGTGAGAACAGGTGCAGGCGTCATGGTTTCAACGCCAGGCAAGCGGATTACTCCGCGTAATGCCTTGGCAATATCGGCGCGATCTACCCGGTAGTAGCTGCGTAGAACGTGGACACATTCCACCAAGACTACTTCAGGAATGACAAGGATGACTTTGCCGTCACTGGCGTCCTGAAACAGCCCGCGCGCTTTTATTGCTTGTTCCCCGCCGTCGCCGACGAGGTAGCGCAGCATAATGTTTGTGTCAATCAGCCTTCGAGGCGTAGCCGAGGGTGCGCATCCGTTCATGCACCAGTGCCTCCCTTATTTCGTAAATATTAGCCGGCTTGACCGGAGACGCTGGTTTGAGGATGCCAAACAAGCTGTCCACCGTTGGCTCTGGTTCAATGACGACGGCTCCGTCGCCGCGCACATGGATGGTAACACGACTGGGTTTGCCGCTTTTTATGCCAAGACGTTCTCTGACCGGCTTAGGCAAGGTAATTTGCCCTTGGCTGCTAACAGGGATGCGAAATTCGGTCATAAACGCACCTCCTTGCAAATAATTTAAAAAACGTTTGCATCTTTATTTTAAAGCAAAATTAAATAATTGTAAATGAAGTGACCTAGTTTCTTTAATTTTAAACATACCAACATACCAACACTCCGCTTTTTATTGCCAGTTTTTCGTCAGGAAAGTGTCAGGGGGACGGTTCTTTTGACAATGGAAAAAGTTACCTATAATAAATTTCTCGCCGATGACCTATGGCTATGACATACACTGTGACTTCATTATCTTCAATATCTTCAATTTCGCATAGCAATCGGTACTGGCCAATCCGGTAGCGCCAATAACCACTCAAATTTCCTTTTAACGGTTCGCCATATCGGCGCGGGTCGGCAGAGCCTTCAATGCGCTGTTCAAGGTAGGTAAGAAGCATTTCTCTGGCGACCGGATCGATTTTTTTGAGTTGCTTGACGACCTGGTCAGACAGTTTCACTTTCCAGCTCAAGTTCCTGCCTCGCTTCCTTCAGCGTATAGTACCGCTCGGTTTTGCGTTTTGCTTCTTCCAGCAGGCGGAAATCCTGGTCGTCTTCAATTAATCGCATTGCCGCTTCACGCAGAACATCGGACTGTTTTTTGCCGTGCAGCTTGGCGTATGCCTCGAGCAGCCGTTTTTCTCTGGGGGTGAAGCGGACGGAAACGATGGTCTTAAGAGCGGCCATAACCTGAAGCCTCCTTATTTTGCAATACATTGTAATACAATAATAGCAAATAAGTGGGTACAATGCAATTACGCCATTTTTCATTGCCAGTTAATTGATAACAGTGGTAAAATAAAGCTAACAAAATGGTGGGGGGTGGCAATGGTGGATATGGAAAAGTTTCAAACTTTGGTTATCGAAAAGCTAACAGGCATTGAGTGTAGATTAGATAATATTGAACAGAGGTTAGACAAAGTTGAACAAAGGCTAGATAGAGTTGAAACACGTCTCGATAGTCTTGAGTGCCGGATGGACAACTTAGAACAGTGCATGGACGGCCTTGAGCAACGCATGGACAGTTTGGAACAGCGCATGGATGGGCTTGAGCAGCGCATGAAAGTTATGGAGGGCCGTCAAGAAGAAAACAGCAGTTTTATTCAGGCGCTATTGCATCGAACGCAAGAATTGGGCGCCCAAGTTCATAATCTGGGTCATAATGTTGAATGTCTGACTGGCCAAATAGCTAATCTGCAAGCTCAGCTTGATAAATTATCGGCCGAAGTCGCGACCCGGGACGACCTTGCCGCCATTGAAGCGAAAATAGGCGCACTTAATATGCGCTTATTGAACCAGGAAGCAGAGGTACTGCGCCTTAAATTTGCGAAATAAACCCTTTGCGGCCTTCGTGGTCTTTGCGGTTAAAAAATATAAAAATAGAGGTGATCATCATGAAAAAACGCGTTGTTGCCAGTCTTCTTGCCGTCTGCCTGGTGCTGACGGCCGCTCCCGCCGTCCAGGCCTTCGGTCTTGGCGACATCCTCAAAGTCGGCGGCATCGGCCTTCTGGTCGACAAATTTGCCACGCCGCTCAACAACTTTATCAATACCCTCATGGCCAAGCACGGCGCCGGCACCGACTACGCTACCAAAGTCGTGCCTATCATCTCCTTTGGCAGCGGCGGCCACATCGGCGCGGCCCAGGTAACCGGCCCGCAGGAGCTGGTCGACCAAACTGAGGCTGTCATCCAGATCGAGGGCAACTTCAACGGCAACCAGTTCCGCGTCAAGGCTCTCATTCCCATCGACAGCAAAAACCCGACCAACTTCTCCCGCGTCCAGGGCGTGGGCGTATCGGCCGTAATTGATGTAAAAATTTAAGGACACCGCCAGGTGTCCTTAAATTTTTACGCATTCAAGCTGTTCTTCACATATTCCAATACACGATTAGCCACGTCAACGGCACTTTCGGCGTTTGCACGGGTAACGATAAGTTCGTCTACTGCCGGATAACGCGTCTCAATGTAGAATGAATTTAAAATATGTAATGAATCTGCGAAACTTAGGAAGGTGTGATCATGCTTGGCGCATCGCTGATTGAGGCGAGGCAGACTATGTGTTTCCATAATAATACCTTCATGATACAGCACATATGCTTTAAGTGCTTTTTCCACGCATTGCTGGCAATGAAAGGCACTAATATCATACAGCTGCTCACCGGCTAAAATAAGTTTGGCGGCTTTAAGATCATTTTCGGCTTTGGCCAGCCATTGCAGATAATCTTTGGTATCAACCATATAAGACAACTCCTTTTTCGCGGATCAGCCCGGCGAACGTACCGGACCGGTAGGCATCGCGCTCCCATTCCTCGGGTGTCATGATAATCAGGTCGACATCGTAGTCGATAAGTTCCATCAGGCCGCGCCCAATTTCCGCCCGGAGCTGGCGCTTGTCGGCTGCCGGCAAGACCAGGCAAAGGTCGATGTCGCTATGCGGCCGGACAGCGCGGCGGGCACATGAACCAAAAACAATTATTTTTTCGGGCGAATAGTTTTTAACAAGATAATCTGTTATCGGGCCTAGTGCCTGATAGTGCGTCATCAAAGTCCACCACCATCAAAAACCGTAATTCTACCTCCATCATATTTTACCGCCGCCCAAATGTCAATAAACGCCAATTGGCAGCAGGATATTGGCGGCTTGGCAACGAAATAAGTTGCCAAACATAGAACGACAAAAACGGTGGGAGGTAAATCTGTGCGCAAACTGCTTATATGCTTGTTAGCGATGCTTACCGTGATTATGCCGGTTGCGACGGCCCAGGAAATGGCGGCCGATACGACCATATTGGCGAAAATGGCGGCGGTCGAAAAAATTATCTATGGCGCCGAGCAGACGGGTGCGCTGGTCGAGCGAATCACCCGTATGGAAAAGGATATTTTCGGGCAAGAACAAAAAGAAGCGCTGATCGCCCGACTAGACAAACTGTATGACTATACTTGCGTCACCTCGGCTACCGCGCCGTCGTTTGTCACCAGCCTGAACGCGGTAGAATGGATGCTTACTCACAATGTTTCGGCCGATGCCGGCAAGGCGCGTATCGAAAGCGTCGAACGACTAATGCTTGGCAACGCCCAAACCGGCACCTTGGACGAACGGCTCAAGCGCCTGTCGCGGCTGGCCTATGGCGATAGTCACCCGACCGTCACCCAGGTCACCGTCCCGAAAGACACCCTGGTCAAAATCAAAATTACCACCCCGCTTGACACCCGCAAAAGCCGTCCTGGGGACGTTGTCACCTTCACCGCCGCCGAAGACGTATATGCCGACGGCATGCTGGTGATTGCCCGCGGCGCGCAGGGGACAGGCAAAGTGACCAAAGTCGAGCCGGCGAAAAACTTCGGCCGCGACGCCAAGCTGGAAGTGTCCTTCGATACCATCCAGGCGGTGGATAGTACCAATGTCGATACGGTTCTGGGCGACAAGGCCAAAGAAGAAACCAAGTCGCTGGCCAAGGCGGCCGGTGCCACCGTAGCCGGGCTGGCTATCCTCGGGCCGGTCGGCGTCGTTGGTGGCGCGTTTGTCCAAGGCAAAGAAGTAACCATTCCGGCTGGCAGTGAACTATACATCCAGACAAAAAACGAAATGGATATTTATGGAATAAAAGTAAAATAAGCGACACAAACTACTTACAGCCGTCAATTGGCGGCTGTTTTCTACATATTACCGGCCTTGCCGGGGCAGGAAAGGGCGGGATTTTGGAGAATAGATAAGAATATTGATAATAAACCGCGGAGAACGCAGAGGCGCGATATTCATCGCGCTAAAACTAAAAAATTGTATCTTTCTCCGCGTCCTACCCTAAAAACCGGTAAATTCATACGGTGAGTATTGGAACCACTGAGGACACAGAGAAAATTTTTAAAATTTAATTGAAAATCCAAAGTGCGATGTATATCGCACTCTCCGTGCGCTACCCTGAAAAATCAGTGACTTCAAGTTGGAAAATATAGGGAACCACAGAGGACGCGGAGAAATTTAAATTATTATATTCTTCGCGTGATAGATATCACGCGCTCTGTGTCCTCTGTGGTTAAACTTCAATGTTTTCATGCTTTGTGATGACAATTTATTAGCATAATCATCTCTGTGGTTCAATCCCGTGTGTTAACATTGAGCACTACCGTAAGGAGTATGTTATGAATAATAAAAATAGACTCCTCTTAGGGATATTGGCGCTATTGCTGGCGTTCGGCGCAGGCAATGGCACTGGGGCGGCCGCGACTAAGGCTGCAGACAAAAAAGCCGCGGCGCAAACCCAAACGAAAGCGCCGATCGTCATCGAAGCCGATAAACTATATTTTAGCGACCTCACCGGCGACCTGTTCGCCCAAGGCAATGTCCAGGTAACGCAGGACCAGGACAAGCTGTTTGCCGCCTTGGTCCAAGGCAATACCAAACAAGGCGAGGTCTGGGTCGACGGTAAGGCGACGCTGGTGCAGCCGGAAGCTAAACTGACCGGTCAAAAAATCCGCTATAATTACCAACAGAAAAACGGCACGATCCAAAACGCCGCTGGGACAATCGGCAACGAGCGGGTGTCTGCTCAAAATATTCAAATATTGCCGAACGAAATGATTTTGCATGACGGGACCATGACCAAATGTCCAGCCCAGGTTCCCGACTACCATATCAGTGCTGATAAGGTAGAAATCTGGCCCGGCGAAAAAATGATTGCCTATAATGCCAAGTTTTGGATTAAAGACAAGGTCATTTTCAGTCTGCCTAAGTATCAAAAATCACTGCGGAAAAAAGACAGTCAGTCGGAATTTCCCCGGGTCGGCTACTACAGTGAGGACGGCTTTTATATAAAGCAATATTTGGAAACGCCAGTGACAGAAAACGTTGCCGCCTTTGCCGATTTGGCATATTATACTAAATCTGGCTTTAAGCCAGCTTTTGGCCTTATTGACCGGGAGAAAAGCTATACTTTTACCGTGGTGGATGGCGACTACCGTGACAGCGATGGCAACTGGATAAAGAAAGAACCGGAGTTTAAGCTGGATCTGGGATCTCGCCGGCTGGGCTCGCTGCCGGTTAGCTATTCTTTTTATGCGCTGTATGGCAAATGGACCGACGACTATAAGAGCAGCTGGCATCAGGATTACAACTTGTATTTTAGCCGCGATCCGATTAAACTGGATCCTTCGCTGAATCTGTACCTAGGTACTGGCATTGAACAGGTCCATGAAAGCTATGACGGGTCGACCCAAAATATTTACAAATTTGACGCTACCCTGGCCAAGACCTGGTCGCCGCGGCTGAGCTTGTGGGTAGGGTACCACTATACCCGCAACAATGCGACCCTGTTCGACTACGAGCGTACCGACCTGGCCAAAGAGTTGGATACCGGTTTTTCGTACCGGATGGACCGTTTGAACGCCATTAGTTTCAACCAGAGTTATGACCTGAATAATAACCGCGTATATGACCAGGACATTACCTGGCATAGGAACTTGCACTGCTGGGAAGCGGCAATTACCTACCGGATTAAGCGCCAGCAAATAGTATTTGATATCAATACAGTTAAGTGGTAGGAATTAATATTGCTTAAAGGAGAATTTTTGTGCCTGATTCCCTCCTCAGCATTATTGACGCTTTGCAAGACCGCAAAATCATGATCATCGGCGATATGGTTGCCGATGTCTACCTTGAAGGGAAAATTGCCCGCATTTCACGGGAGGCGCCGGTACTTATTCTGGAACATGCCGGGGAAACGGTCGTCCCCGGCGGGGCGGCCAATGCGGTGCATAACGCGGCCACGCTGGGCGGGCGCGTCTATGCCGTTGGCGTCGTCGGTAATGACAGTGCCGGCAGCGAACTGGCCCGCATCTTAAGCGAAAAAGGCGTTGTCACCGACGGTCTTATCGTTGACGCGAGCCGGCCAACCATTACCAAAACGCGGGTAATGGCCGGCGGCCAGGCAACCGTCCGCCAGCAGGTCGTCCGCATCGACCGGGAGGCCAAAACGCCGCTGAATTCTGCTATCGAAGCAGCGGTGCTGGACTATATAGATAAACACCTTCCAGCCATGGATGCCGTGGTCATGAGCGACTATGGCAGCGGGACGGTCACAGCGGCGGTAATTGCCCAGGTAGTAGCGGGTTGCCGCCGGGCCAATATCCCCTGCATCGTCGATTCGCGCTACAATATCCTGGCCTTTACCGGTGTGACTGTCGTCAAGCAAAATGAAACCGAAGCGGCGGCGGCGGTTGGACTGAAAGCGCTGGATGATCATACCCTTATTGCTGCCGGCGAGAAGATCCGCGACCATTTAGCCGCCCAAGCCGTCCTGATTACCCGCGGCCCGGACGGCATGACCTTGTTTGACGCGCAAGGTCAAATCACGAATATTCCGGTGACCAACAAAAGCGAAGTATACGACGTAACCGGCGCCGGGGACACGGTGGTGGCCGCCATGACGCTGGCGCTGGCAGCCGGCGCGTCATATCTTGATGCAGCCCGGCTGGCCAACTTTGCCGCCGGGATTGTCGTGCGCAAACCGGGAACAGCCACAACCACGCCGGAGGAACTGCGAGAGGCGGTTGCGAGTTTCTATGAAAATCGTCACTAGAGAGCAATTAACTGAAATAGTAGAGAAATTAAAAGCCGCTGGTAAAACGGTTGTGTTTACCAACGGCTGTTTTGACGTCCTGCATGTAGGGCATGTGCGGTATTTGGCCGCCGCGCGGGCGCTAGGCGACTGCCTCATTGTCGGTCTTAACAGCGATGATTCGGTGCGCGGACTCAAAGGCCCCACCCGCCCAGTCAACGCTGAGTGCGACCGGGCCGAAGTGCTGGCCGCTTTGGCCGCGGTTGACTATGTCGTCATTTTCCCTGAGCGTACCGCCGAAACCCTGGTGGCCGAACTGCGCCCCGACATCTATGTCAAGGGCGGCGACTATCGGGTGGAAGACCTGCCGGAGGCCAAAGTAGTCGCCGCTTACGGCGGCAAAACCGTGCTGATACCGGAGGTGCCGGGAAAATCGACGACGAATGTGGTGGAAAAAATAAAAAGTATGAAGTATGAAGTATGAGGTATGAGGAATAGGAAATGAGGTACGAAGATAAGGCGCGGGGATTTAGAGATTTGCGTGTTTGGCAACAAGCAATAATGCTAGCGGCAGAAGTAATGAAAATTGCAGCGAGCTTACCTCAGCATGAATTGTATGGTTTAGGGAATCAAATGCGGCGAAGCGCTATATCAGTGTCGTCGAATATTGCTGAAGGCTGGGGCCGTCGTGGGGAAAAGGAATTTTCCCGCTTTCTTGATATTGCTAATGGTAGCCTGTGTGAACTGGAAACTCAATTAGAGATTGCCAAAATATGTTATAATATAGATACTTTGCCACTAGTAAATCAATGCGCTGCCATTCGTGCTCAAATCGTTGCTTTTGCCCGCTCTCTCGAAAAGAATCCACGTATTCGCAAATAACAATAACTTCATACTTCATACCTCATACTTCATACCGACAAAGGATGCTTCTAATGTATAAAAATATTCTAATTATAAAAATGAGCGCCATCGGCGACGTGATCCACGCCCTGCCGGTTGCGCATGCCTTAAAACAAAACTGGCCGGACTGCCGCATCACCTGGGTGGTGGAACGGGCGGCCTATGATCTTTTAACGAACAATCCTGATATTGATGAGATCATCCTTCTTGACAAAACCAAGTTTAAATCGTTGTCCGGCATTATAAACCATGCGCCCGAGTTTTCCCGGCTGCTCAAATCCCGCCGGTTTGACCTGGCCCTTGACCTCCAGGGTCTCGCCAAAAGCGCCGCCGTCGCTTATTTAAGCGGCGCGCCCAACCGGCTGGGCTACTGCAATATGCGCGAACTCAGCCAGCTGGTGAGCAAGCCGGTGTGCGGCGCGCACAAGGACGGCCATGTGGTCGAAAGGTACCTGGACGTTGTGCGGGCCTTGGGGTGCAGCGTCGACGAAGTGGTTTTCCCTATTCATATAACCTCGGAGGAACAAGGCCAGGCGGAAGCTATCGCCCGGCAGGCCGGGCTGGACATCGCCCAGCGGTATGTCGTGCTGGCCCCCGGGACCAACTGGCCGACCAAGTGCTGGCCCACCGCGCATTTTGCCAAACTGGCCGACCTGCTGTATGACGTCGGCATCATCCCGGTCATCATCGGCGGCCCCGGCGACCGGCGGCTGGCGGACGAAATTGTAGCCGGCGCTGTTATACCGCCAGTTGACCTCACCGGCCGGACGACGCTGAAAGAGCTCGCCTTTATCACAAAACGCGCTAGCGCCTTCGTCGGCGGCGACACCGGCCCCATGCATCTGGCGGTAGCCGTTGGCACACCGGTAGTCGCGCTGTTTGGCCCGACCGACCCGAGGCGGAACGGGCCGTATGGGGAAGGACATAAGGTACTGACGGCGCCGGTTGACTGCGTCGGGTGCTGGAAACGGAAGTGCGGGGAAAAGGGGCGGTGCATGGAAACGATTGATGTAGAAAAAGTGCATAAAATAGTAACTGGCGTAATTATTAAATGATAACATGTTTTAAATCAATTTTCTGTAAAAAAGGCAGGTTGAAAGCATGACATTGGCTGTCCTAATACTTGCCAAAAATGAAGAGAAAAATATTGGCGATTGCATAACGAGTGCAGACTTTGCTGACGAAGTGATTGTTATTGATGATTTTAGTACGGACAATACGGCGCTGATCGCTGAAAAATTGGGGGCGAAAGTATATAAGCACGCTTTAAACGGCGACTGGGGAGCACAACAGAACTATGCACTGGAAAAGGCGACCGCTGACTGGGTATTTTTTTTAGACGCTGATGAACGGATAACGCCGGGATTAGCCAAAGAAATAAAAGACGCAGTTACTGACGGCCGCCATTATGCTTATCAAGTTCCCCGGTTAAATCACCTAATGGGACAGCCAATTCGTCATGGCGGGTGGTATCCTGATTATGTTTTGCGGCTGTTTCCGCGCGGACACGTCAGGGTAGAAGGCGTTGTTCACCCCCGGATGGTACACGATTTATCAGTGAGGACCTTGAAAAATGACATTGTCCACTATACTTATCCCAGCTGGGAACACTATTTTAACAAGCTAAATCTTTATACCACTCTGGCGGCAGAAAAAAATGCTCAAAAGGGAGTTAAAGTTTCTTTCATTCGAGATATAATATTGCGCCCCATATTCGCGTTTTTCAAAATGTATGTATTGCGGAGTGGCTGGCGGGACGGCAAGGCTGGATTTGTACTTGCAGCGTTTCATTACACATACACTATGGCCAAATATACTAAATTATATTGGCGGCAGCGGGGGGCGTAAAAAATTGAATATTGCTCTGTTTGAACAGATAATTACTCCAGGCGGTCATGAACTGGAGTTTGACCGCATTATTATTGAAGAGCTTAAGAGTTTGGGACATTCGGTGACTTTGTATTTACCAGCGAACGCTGCCCCTTTATATGATTATAAAATACCGGTAAAGCATTTACCCGGTGAAGGTATTTCTTATGCCGGTGTTTCTAAGTTTGCTAAGTTATGGCTTACAGCTAAAAGGGAAATCAACCGTTGCCGTTGGTTTAACACTTTACACCGTCTGGCGCTCGCCGGTGAATTTGATGCTATCATTATTCCTACGGCTACTTATCGTTATCTGCGCAGTTTAAATCTGACTAGGTTAAAACAAAGCCTTGTGCCGGTGATTTTTGTCGTCCACGGCGTAAACCCTGGTGAAGCGCCCATGTTTTTTCGTTATGCAGAAAAAATGGTTAGATATCCTAATATAAAAATCATAGTACTTACCCTTGGGAAAAACTTGTTTGAGCATAGTTTGCCGAATGTATCGTGCATCCACCCCCCAGCTTATACGCCTCGCGATATTCGCTGGCAGCCCTGTGTAGCGCAGGGCAGGCCATTAAAGATAGGTTTTTTTGGGCAGTACCGTAAAGAAAAAAACCTTGAATTTTTTTTAAACGCATTTGTTAGCGCTAAGTTTAAATTTCCCGTCCGTCTTCTTGTCCAGGGGGCGGCTTTTAAGCCGGAAGACGCGGTAGAATTTAACCGTATTATGGAAAAATACAGATCCTATGAGCAAATTGAATTTTGTTCCCGCGGTCTTGTTGGTGCCGAATGGCAACAAGCAGTTGCCGGCGTAGACGCAATTGTAATGCCCTACACTGCTGAGCGCTACCGCTATCATTGGTCTGGCATGTTGTTTACGGCTATAGGCTATTATAAACCGTTTATTGCTGCCGACTGCATCAATCCGGAAATATTAGAAAATTATAATATTGGTTGTTCTTTTGCTGCTGGTAACGCCGACAGTTTGAAGATGGAATTGGAAAAATTTGTAAACACTTATTATGATAAAGCAGAATTTTATCAACACGAATTTTGTCGGGCTAATGAAGTTTTTGCACCGGAGGTCTTTGTCCGCAATTTATTAAAGGCGGGTGGCGTGCTTGCAAAAATTTAATAATATTTTAGTCCATTCTTTAGTAAACATTGGGGATGTGTTATTGTCTACAAGTGCAGTGGCTTTGCTCAGGCAGGCCTATCCCCAAGCCAAAGTAACCATGATGGTCCGGCCCGCGGCTGCCGATATTGTGCGCAATAATCCGGTTATTGATGATATAATTGTTTATGATTATACATCAAAGTATAACACGTTTTGGGATATGCTAAATTTTATTCGAAATATTCGGCAACGCAAATTTGACCTGTCCGTTTCATTTGACAGAAAATTGCGTCCAGCCCTTATCGCGCTATTGGCCGGCATACCTATTAGAGTTGGTCCAGACAGGATTTTTGATGATAAACCTAGCTATGTTACCAGACTGTTTACTCACACTGTACATATTCCGCACGATATAATTAATACACATCAGTCTGAGAATTATCAGGCTATTGTTCGTGGTTTTTTTGGGGTTGAAGGCTTGGCACGTCCAGTAATGGGACGTTATACGGATAAAAACATAAATAATGCTGATAGTCTTATAAATTTGCTTCCACGGAAAAAATACCGTATTGCTCTGTGTGTAAAGGGCACGTTTAAGCTCAAAAACTGGCCTCAGGATTATTTTGCACAGCTTGTCGACGAACTTGCTGCCCGTTATGATGCTGCTTTTTTTATCATTGGTGCTCATGAAGACAGGGAATATGCCGATGAAATAATTAATCGGACTAAGACGTTCGTTGCCAATTTTTGCGGCAGGACAACACTGCTTGATCTTGCAGCCCTGCTGACGAAGGCAGACTTGTTCATCACTGTAGATACAGGAGCAATGCATATTGCATCTGCAATAGGTATTCCGCTTGTTGCCATTTTTGGTTGCACTTCACCTAACCGCTGGCGACCCCTAAATAATAAGAGTGCAATTCATTATGCGAGCCTACCGTGTTCTCCATGCGCCGTTTCGGAAAATGAATGCCAGACCAAAGAATGTTTGACGCGTATTCGGGTTGAAGATGTGTTGCAGAGCGCTGCCAATTTGCTTGAGTCCCGGGCTAACTCTGAAGGGGAAGGGCGGAGCAAGCTTGAACATTGTGATAATGCATGAAAACATTGGTGGCATTACTCTCTTTCGAGTGGGGGTATATTAAATGAAAATATCGGGCTATATCATTACGAAAAATAACGAGCGCTCGCTCGGGTGGGCATTGGAGAGCGTTAGTAAATATTTAGACGAAATAATAATAGTCGACAGCGGGTCAACAGACCGGACGCTAGAAATAGCAGCAAGGTATACTGACAAAATCTATTTTAATGAGTTTAAGAACTTTGCCGAACAAAGAAATTTTGCAATTAAATGCTGTACTGGGGATTGGATCTATACAATGGATGCCGACGAGGTGATGGGAGAAAACCTGCCATATTTGTTTAAATTTATAAGTAAACGTTATAAAGCCATATTAATACCAAGGTATAATCTGGTCAGTTTGGAGCCATTAGCTTTTATTAAGAAGCCCCACTACTCTGATTGGCAAGTTAGGCTGTTTTTAAATGATGATAACATTTATTACGATCCCAACCATCCTGTTCATCATCAGCTAATCAATTGCAAGCCGAGACTAAAATTATATTTTGTAAATATTTTTCACCTACATTGGCTTATGTATGAGTAGAGTCCGTATAATTGTGTAAAAAGGAATTAACAAAAGAAGAGCCAATTCAAAATCCTCAGTTAGAATGAAGCGGCAACAACATTCAACGAGAGGTGATTTTGAAATGGCTCAATACCAGATTAACATTGATTCGAAAATTTTGCATCAACTTTTTTTAAGCAATGCAAAAGATGCGGCAATGGCGTCTTTTTTGGAGGAGGTATTGAACCAGATTTTACAAGCACAAGCCACAGAACAATTGCGTGCTGAGCGCTACGAGCGTACAGACGAGCGTCAAGGTTATCGTAATGGAGTGTACCCTCATCGACTTACCACCCGTGTTGGCACGATCACCCTAAAAGTACCACGGTTTCGTGACGGTAAGTTCTCAACCGAGATGTTTGCCCGCTATCAACGTAGTGAGCAAGCATTAGTGCTGACTTTGATGGAAATGGTCGTAAACGGTGTGTCGACCCGTAAGGTGGCGCAAATCACAGAAGAACTTTGTGGCAGCGAGTTTTCCAAGTCGACCGTATCAGACCTTTGTAAGCGCCTAGATCCAATTGTGCACGCTTGGAATGAACGTCCATTAAAGGATCAAAAATACCCGTTTGTCATGGTAGATGCCATGGTCATTAAAGTCCGTGAAGAAGAACGTGTGCGTTCACGTGGCGTAATGATTGCCGTTGGCATAAATGCTGAGGGCTATCGGGAAGTCCTGGGGATTATGCTGGGCGACAGCGAGTCGGAAGCCAGTTGGAGTGAATTTTTCAGCTGGCTGAAGCGGCGGGGCTTGTGTGGCGTTGATCTGATTATATCGGACCATCACGGTGGGCTAATCCGTGCTATCCGCCAATACTTCCAAGGAGTCACCTGGCAGCGTTGCCAAACGCATTTTATACGCAACATCTTGGATGCGACGCCGAAGTCCTTGCAGCCGGAAATTCTTGCTCGGGTAAGAGCCATTTTGGCTGCGCCGGATAGAGAAACTGCAGTAATGCTTCTTAACGAAACGCTTGCCGCTTATGAAACAAAAGCGCCAAAGGCAATGGCTATACTAGAAGCCGGCTTTGACGATGCCATAGCCGTTTTAGCCTTGCCGGAAAAGTATCGTAAACGCTTGCGTACGACTAATGGGGTTGAACGTCTCAATGAAGAAGTTCGACGTCGCGAAAGGGTCATTCGGATTTTCCCGAACCGGGCTTCTGCTTTACGTTTGATTGGCGCTTTACTCATGGAAATCGATGACAAATGGGCAAGCGGCAAAAAGTACTTGGATATGACCGATTATTGGGATTGGCGTGAACGACAAACTCATATCACGGACAGCAAAATTGTTAAAATATGTTAATTGCTTCAATTTTAACTGGGGATGATTTTACACATAAATTAGGACTTGATCTATGTATGGCTATAATGACAGAAAGAAAAGATTAGAGTATTATAACGACT
>NZ_AAWL01000010.1 GCF_000169155.1 Thermosinus carboxydivorans Nor1 | reverse complement strand
GGCCAAGAAAGTAACGAGCATGCTGATGAAAAACCTTCTAACCAAAATAACCGTCAACCTCCCTTAGCGCAAGAGTCAGGCCGGCTGGCCTGACTCGCGCGGGCTGCAGTGTATGGTTGTTAGAACTGGCCGCCAAAGCTAAAGTGCGTCCGGCTGCCCTGCTCGCCGACAGCGTAGTCGATGCGGATCGGTCCGATCGGGGTAGTTATCCTGAGCCCCACACCGGCGCCGGTTTTCAGGTCGTTCAGCTTATAGTGGTCACCGTCCCAGGCATTGCCCACATCGGTGAATACCACACCCTGAACCTTTTGAGCCACCGGGAAGCGGTATTCGGCCGTGGCCGCAAACATTTTGTCGCCTTTAAACTGATCGTCATTGTATCCGCGCAGGGTATCGGCGCCGCCGACAGCAAACTTGCCGGCTTCCGGCATCTTGCCATCGGCATAACCGACGGTGAGACGGAAGGCCACCACTTGCGAACGGCCCACTTTCAGGTATTGCCGGCCTTCGGCGGTGTATTTGTTGAAGTCAAAATCGCCGCCCAGCAGGCCGCCGGCAAACTCGGCCGCAAGCGAATAACGCCGGCCCTCGGTAGGATTGAAGACGTTATCGCGGGAGTCATAGACCCGCATAAGGGTAATGCTGCGGGTCAGCCCGAAGTTGTCTTGGAGGTACTGTTGGTTGTAGCTGGCATTGTAGTTGGCCGACCCTGGTGTCGCCATGTAATCCACCGGGCCATCGACATATTTTACATAGGTGTCGCGGCGGTTTTTTAAGGTAATATAGTTTTGAATATATTCACCAGCCGGACGGCCAAGGGTAATGTCCCAGCCCTGGCGCTTTCTGTCGTAGGTGGAGCGCAGGTCACCGTTATCGTAGTAGTCGTCATACTGATTGGTCATATTGTAAATATTGAAGCCCAACGATGTCTGTTTTTGGTCCAGCCAGGGACGGGTGTAGCTAAATTCGTAGTTGTTGTTGCTGCCGCTGTTGCCGCCAAACTCCCAGTGCACTTTCACCTTGTCACCGGTGCCGCGGAAGTTGTTGTCGCCCAGCTCGATGATGCCGACCAGGCCGTCAGCCTTGCTGTAGCCGGCGCCGATGGAGAAGGTGCCTGTTTTTTGCTCAACAACGCTGGTTTCCAGCACTACGCCGTTGGGTTCTTTACCGGGATTGAGCTTCATGTTGACATCCTCGAAGTAGCCGAGGTTGTACACTTTTTGCATGCTGCGGCGGGCGTCCTTGACGTTAAACGGCTCGCCCGGTTTAAGCTTCATTTCCCGGGTAATGACATACTTCTTGGTCTTGTCGTTGCCCTTAACGACAATGTCTTCCAGGATGCCTTCGTTAATGGTAATGGTCAGCACCCCGGTCGGGCTCATGGCCACATCGCTGACCCGGGCGAGAATATAGCCCTGGTCGTGGTAATACTGCTCGATGGCCCGCATGTTGTCGTTGAGGATCTTAGTGTTCAGCGTCTTGCCCTTTTCGGCGGTAACAAGCGAATTAAGCTTGTCGGTCGTCACTTTGGTGTTGCCCTTGAAGACAACGTCCTGTAGGGCGGGGTTTTCCAAAACGGTATAGACTACTTTGACGCCTTCCGGAACTTCGGTGAAATTAGCTACGACATCAAAAAAGTAGCCAAGTTCGTAAATGGCCTGCATGTCCTCTTTAATCTTGTCCGCGCTCAAAATATCGCCCGGCTTGGTCTTGACCGCCGCCATGATGGTGCTTTCGGCTACGGCCTTATTGCCGGCAACGGCCACCGCCGTTACCGTCCGGCCGGTGAGGTCGGCGGCAAACGCCGGCGTCAAGGCGCCAACGACGATGCTGAGCGCGAAAATAGCCGCAAAGAATAGTAGCCCGTAGCGTCGAGTTCTCGTCATGCATTACCTCCTTATTAAGGTTGCTGGCCGCGCAAGGATTTGCCGGCCGCCCGGATAAGTTTTTGTATTTCCTCAGGCGGCAGATTAACATCATGACCGCCTGGGCGGGCCTCCTTCACCGCCGGTTCCTGACGCACCGCCTCCGCCTGCTTGGGCGGCTCGGTCGCCGGCTGAGCCGCGACAGTGACCGGTTTGGCATTTTCCGGCCGCGGTTGCTCTGGGCCTTGCGGTACGGTCTGTTCCCCCGCCGCCGGCCGCGGCTGGGGCGTGGCGAGCGGAATAGGAATGGCGGCTTCCTGGCGCTGCAGCCACCAGTAAGCGCCCGCCCCGCCGACGGCGACACTGACGGCAAGCACGAGCGCCAGACCATGGCGCAGCAGCGAGTATTTATAGCGCCACTGCCGCGAGCGATGCTGCTCTCTGGCATGCTGAAGCTCGGCCTGGGCCAACAAGAGATCAAGCTCGCCCCGAATGTCCTGATCCCGGTCAAAGGCTTCTTCCGCCCGGGTGAGCCACTGCCGAGCACTGCGGAGATTACGGGTAATACGCTGCTTGAAGTCCGCCATTTCACCACCCCTCTATTATACCTACATTTTTATAATCCTGAGAAGGGGACCGATTCTGGGCTTATCTTATCGGTAAAAAACAGGCTTATTTCGGGATTATTATAAAATTCACTGCAAAAGCTCCTGTTTTCTACTTGTTTTCGCTGTTATAAACTTTATTTTGCTTTCAGTTCGTGCATCAGTCGGGCCAGCATGCCGCGCACGCGGCGGATGCCCTGCTTCTGCAGGCGGTACAGGTGAGACAGGCTCATGTCCAGCGCTTCAGCCAGCTGCTTAGGTTCCCGTTCTTCCAGGTACACGCCGCTCAACACCAGCTGCTCTTTGGCCGGCACCGTCCCAGCGCCTGCAGCACCTGGTTCGATAAGGAAGTTGCGCTCGGCCTGCTCGGGAACGGCCGCCGCCTCATCCACCAGCCGGTCGGCCAGTGTACCACTCTCGTCCTCGTCTGCCGGGCCGTCAATGGACGCCCACTTTCGTTTGCCTTCCCGCTCCAGATAAGTGAGCATCCGGCCGCGGATGCGGTGCGGAGCATACAAGCTGAAGGCTACGCCCCGTTCCGGGTCGAAGTTTTCCACCGCCTCGATCAGGCCGACCGTACCCTCCTGGATAAGGTCCATGACAACGCCCTCGTGCGCCCGCCAACGCATAGCCTCTTTGAAGACCAGCGGTTGGTAGTGCTCAATCAGCCGACGGCGACAATCAAGGCAGCCATCGACCTTGAAACCGCGCCACAACGCCGCTTCTTCCGCCGGCTCGAGCAGGCGGATTTTCTTGAGTTCATCCAGATATTGGGCAAAAAGCATGGACCATCATCCTTTTACTAATACTAAAATCTAAACCGTGTTTCCAGACCAAACCGGCGGTGATTTTGTTCATCGACTGAGCCGGTAATACTGAAGCGACGAGTAAGGTCGTAGCGAAAACCCATCGTCCGCTCGTTGTGACCAACCCCCAGCGTGTAACTAAGCATCAGCCGGTCATTGACATACTTGCTGACTTCAATGTTATAGACCTCGCGGTCGGTGTAGAGCTCTTGTTCGGTTTTATCGGTCGCATTTTTATCGGTCCGGCCGTCGGCGGCCAGCGTCCCGCGCACCACGCGAAACTCGTCCAGACCGAAGGCGCGGCGGAAGGCATCTTCCATCTCGGCGATGAAGCGCATCTGCAACCCGGCGTCAAGGAGGCTCATCACTTCCTCCCGGTCAAGCCCCGCGTCCCGTCCGGTGCTCGCGCTTTTTTGTTTGTCAAAATAGCGGCTGCGCAGGGTGAGCAGCGACAAGATTTCCTGCTGACTCATGGCCGGCACGGCGGTAAGCCGCATTTCCATCGACGTCACCGGACCATGCAAGTCAAGCAGCACCTGGGTGCGCTCCAGCCGCGTTTCGGCGCTGAGATGAATGACCGGCTCAAACGAGCCATACTGGGTAAATTCGGCCCGCGCTTCCTTCAGCCGGAAGATGGTGCGCAGATAACTGACCGTGCCGCGGATCGCCTCAAACCGGCCGCTGGCGGCCGGCTGACGGACGCTTCCGGCGAATTTGGCCCGACCGGTAACAAGAATGTCATACATGTATGGGTTATGGAGACGGACCTTGTTGCCAGCCACAAGTTCGACGTCCAGGCCAAGATCCCAGTCAGCTGCCGCGAATTCGGGCACAAGCGGGATATCGATTTCGGCGTTCTCAAAGAGCAGCCGGCCGCTCAAGAAAGGGGTGCCGCCGCGGCTGGTCAGGGTGAGCGTGCCGTTTAGCGGGCCGTGGAAATATTTATGGCTAATCCCCAGGTGGTCAAGGACCAGGAGCAGGTCGTAGTCGGCGAGCGCCATCCCTTGCAGGCGCAGCGCCCCGGCCAGCCGGTAGGACCCACCCCCCATCTGCCCGTCAAAGGTTTTTATATTAATTTTATCACCATCAAACTGAATATCAACCGCCACATTTTGGATGGGCTCGGCAAGCGACGCCAGTTTGATCGCCCCGTTTTTGACGAGAATTTGTCCCCGCAGGGTGGGTTCGGCCAGCGTGCCGCCGATGGTGAGCTCACCTTTGGTTTCGCCGGCCGCCCAGGCTACTTCCCGCGTCAGAAGCGGCAGAATGCTGAGGTTGGCCTGTTCCAGCCGCAGTCTGAGATCCATCTGGTCGGCAACGCTGGCCTGACTCCGCCCTTCCTGGCTGAGCGCCGCCAACGGAATAACGCCGTAAGCGCTGGCCCGGTAGGGCCCTTTAGTCAGCAAGATTTGGTCGACGCGAATGCTGCCGTTGTCCAAGATAAACAAGCCGTACAGGCTATCAAAGGTGGCGCTACCCAGCTGGCCGCCGGCAATTTCCATGGACACCGCCGTATGGGGATGCCTGGCGGTGCCGGAAACCTGGGCGGCAAAACTTAGTTTGCCTTTGGTGGTGACCGCAGCGTCGAACCAGGCGGTCAATAGCCCGGCATCAATGTCCCGGCCGCCGATCTCCAGATTTAGTGGCCCATCCAGGTTGGCAACGCCACGGGCCGCCAAAATCCCCGTTCCTTGTTGGGCCGTAAAGGTGTGAATGGTCAGGATATTGTTCGTGAGTTCGACATCAAGGTCAACGCTGTCCAGGGGATAGTTCCGGAGTTTGCCTTGGCGAAGCTTGCCGGTGACGGCGATATTGGGGCGGTCGGCGGCGCCATTGACCATGACATGGCCGTCCAGCCGCCCCTCAATACCCTTGGCCGGCACGCGAACAACGGCAAGTATTCCAGCCAGATCACCGTTGGTCACATCAAGGCTGCCGTCCACCCAGCGGGTATTAAGGTCAAAGGTGCCGCTAAAGGCAAAGGTCCCCTGGGCTTGGCTGAACCCAAAGTGAGGAATATGGATGCGCCCAGCGTTGACGCTGATAATGCCACGTACATTTTCTACTTCGCGTTCGGCCAGCACAAGTTTGGCTGCCGTGACTTCCCCATAAAACACTGGCGCGCTGGCTGGCCCGCTGAGGGTGCCACTAAAAGTAGCCCGGCCAGTTACCGGATAGGGCAGGCCATAGTTAAACCGCGCCAAGTCAATGTCCTGAGCGGCGAGCTTAATATTGAGTTCATTGTTGGCGTCCACGCGACCGCTGAGCCGAATTTCCGTGTTTAGCGAGTGAATGAGTGCATCATCAATAATCGTTACGCCATCCTGGCGGTGGAAGCGGCCAACCGCTTTGGCAATCAACTGACCGCGAAAGCTGCCCTCGGTCAGCGTTACCGTACCGGCGGCATTGGGGTTACTTGCCGGCCCGGTGAGCACAAAATCGCTGTCCACATTGCCAGTCAGGCGCTCGCCGGGCGCCACCAGGAGAATAAGGTTCTCGGCCCGTACCTGGCGGGTCGTCACCGTTAGATTCACTGCCTGCTCCCCGGTAAGGCTGATTGTCCCGCTTATCCGGTAGACGGCCGGGCCGCTTGCGGCGACGATATTATCCAGCACCAGCTGCCCGGAATGCAGCTTGAGGCCGCCGGTCGCCGTCCGGAACGGCTGGTGAAGGACGCGGCCGTTGGTGGCGGTAAAAGTGATGCTGGCTTCCGGGCGATCAAGTGTGCCGGTTACCGTGCCGCTAAAGTCGGCCGTACCGTCGGGAAGCAGGCCAAAAGCGACCGGCGCCAGCGCCGACAAGGGCGCCTGATAACCACAAACGGCAAGATCGAGCGCCTGCCCCGCTATTTTGCCGCTGGCAGTCAGCAACCCTTGGCCGGTTTTGATATTCATATAGTCGAGCGTAATCTGTTCACCTGATTTGTACAGACCGGCTTTGAGCTCGGCAAACGGTATACCGGCCGCCTGCCCGCCCTGCACCACGACCGTACCGCTGGCGACGGTCGGCATTTCCCCAGCCTGGCCGGCAACAAAGAAATCGCCCTCGATGCGGCCGCTCAGCCGGGAAGCCGTGCCGGGCAGCGCGCCGGCGTCCAGGCCGCTGGCCGTCACATACAGCTCGTAATTTTGACCGGTCAGATCCAATGTGCCCTTCACGGCCACCCGGCCGCCAAAGGCGTTGACCGTACCGTCAGTGACGGTCAGGACTTTATTTTTTAGCACGATTTTCGTTTGCAAATTAGTCACGGGGTAGCCGGCGATACGCCCATCCCGCAAGGCGGCTTGGCCGGTCACGACCGGATTTGCCGCCGTCCCGGCAACCGTCAGTTTAAAGGCCAGCGGGCCCTGCAGCGGCTCATAGCCCAAAGCCGCCGGATCAAAGGCCGCCGACGCCACCGCGAGATCGAGCACCGGCTCGCTGGTTGCGAGCGCAATCCGGCCGTGCACGGTGACCGTCTGGCCGTGGATTGTCGCCTTGCCCTTGTATAAATAAAGGTATTGCGGCGTTATAGTCAGCAGAGCGCTGCCATCGCGAATAGGAATGCCGTCAATGTCCAGGGCGGCGCCAGCAATGCGCGCCTCGCCGGCATAGGTCAGGCCCTGCCCGTCCCGTCTTACGGTAAGCATTATGTCTTGGGCAGTGCCCGCGGTGAGCTTGACCATGCTGCCGGCCGGCGCCAGCGCGGCCAAGCGCGTCAAGGGAGCCTCTGCCGCCGTCAGACGGACTACGCCCTGGCCGTCGGTATTTAGCGTTCCTTCGGCCGTAACTTTTGCCCCATCGACGGTGCTATCCAGCTTAATGAATATTGTCGGATTATGTACGAAATCAATAGTACCGCTGACTTTTTCCGCCTGCCATGCCCCTTGCGGGCTGCGCATACTGACCGTGCCATCTTCCAGGGTGATGCGGGCCCGACAAGCCGAACCGTCACGGCCGGGTCGATCAAGAAACTGCTCTACGTTCCACCGGCCGTCATGATGCTGGATAAGCTCGAGCAGCGGCCGCTCAAGCGTCACGCTGGTAACGGCCTCGGGACCGAAATGGCCGCTGAGCATGCTCGTCAGGGATATAGTGACGGTAACGCGCTCGCTGGCAGCCAGCCGCTCTCCCCGGGCATCATAAACAGCCACGTCATAAAAGCTCAGTTTGTTATAGCCGGTTACTTCCACCCGGGCAAAGGTCACTCGCCCGCCTGCGGCGCGGCCGAGTTCTTCCGCTACTTTATCCTGCATGCGGGCCAATACCGCCTGACTCCGCCCGCTTCCCCAAAGGCCGGCGGCGATCACCATAATGGCGGCGGCGATAAGCAGTAAAACCAGGGACTTTTGACGCATGGATGCGCCTCCTGCATAATCAGTACCTGCTACATTCGACATAACCCGTCTATCTTCCTGTAGCACCTGGCTGGAATATTATTCTGCACGGAAAAATTTGGGTTATGCGCTGCGCCGAAAGTGTAAAACCGCGAAGGGCGCAAAGAACGCAAAGGGCTACGCGCGCGACAGTTGTCGCGCTTGAATTTATATTATAGAACCGCAGAGGACACGGAGGGTATTTTTACTTTAGCGCGATGAAATCGCGCTTTCTGCGCTCTCCGCGGTTGAATAACTATTTTCATGCTTTTGTGGTGCCAATTTATTGGCATTATTATCTTCGTGGTTAAACTTCAATGTTTTCATGTTTTGTGATGACATTTATGTCATGAATATCTGCGCGGTTAAAAATTTATACTTTGATATGGGGATATAGAAAAAAGCCGCCCCGCCGGGCAGCCGCCAATTACACGAAACCTTCATTCTGCTTAATAATTTGTACTGCTTCGTTTACCCGTTCGTCCGGAACAAAGGCCACCAGCGTGACATCCTCCCCTCAATAAATTGAGGGGCATCCCAACGTGGGATGGCGATTGACCAATCGCAGGTTAGCCAGCATTCCCCGGTCGACCCGGATCATCACCTTGGCCTTAAGGGGTGCCACACTCCCCTTTCTCCTAGGGTCATGCCCCAAGAGCATTGAGCGCTTTGGCGGCAATGTTTAAGGCACCAACTCTGTCCGCATCGGATTGGTAGCCACATTTGATACATTTGAACCAACCCTGCGTTTTGCGGTTGCAGCGGGAAACATTCCCGCACTTCGGACAAGTCTTGGAAGTCTCTTTGGGGTCAACGTAGAAAACCAGCACTCCGGCAAGAGCGGCTTTGTACTCGATAAAAGATGCCAATTCTTTGAAATTCCAGCCGGACAGCATCCGGTTGAACTTCTTTGAACCTCTGACCCGCTCGCGAATACCGGTTAGCTGTTCCAGCGCGATGGCTTTACCTTCATCCTTCGCTATCTGCACAATGCGCTTAGAAATGCAGTGGTTGATATAGCGCATCCACCTGCGCTCATGACCAGCTTCTTTCTTCATGCGGGAAAGCCGGCCTGTCTGCTGTAGCGCTTTGCGCCGCTCTGCCCAATGTTCTTTGCGCCACCTTATCGGGCGACCGTCAAAAAAGATATTGCTTGACAGTACGGCCAATTTTACTATCCCAAAGTCGACCCCTATTACGCCGCTTGGCTCTTTAAAACTTGGTTCATATATAAGAGATATAGAAACGTACCATTCGCCGCCTTTATCACGCCAGATTTCCATAGACCCCTGGCGGCAAGAACCTCTTGCCAAATCTATGAGCTTTCTGACGTGATATAAAGAAGCGGCAATAGGTACGGCTATCTGGCTTCTGCCGGAAGAGACGGGAAATTTAATAACCCACGTCCCGGAAGGGAGCTGGTGGAGAGAGTAGCAGTCCTGCCGCACCATTACCGGAACCATTGTCTCAAACTTAGGCAGACTAGCCTTTTTACCCCTTTGCTTGCGGGAAAGGTAGGAGCGCCTGGCAGACAAGGCTTTAAGCATGGCGCACTGGAGCGTACCTCGATTTAGGTCGAATAATCCCGAAGCCTGCTTATAAGTTTCACGGTTTAAAACTGCCCGGCTGACAGTATTGAGTGCTTCGGCCTGGGCCAGGAACCAGGAGCACGCCTGGTGGTAGATCTCCAGCATCCGGATCATTTTCTCCAGCTTACCTTTGTTGGGAGACAGGAGTTTCATTTTAAGAGTTATAGTTTGCATTTAATATCTCCTCCGGTTTGCTTAAATTATAGCATAACCAGGGGAATTTTCAAATCGCCATTCATCCCCCGATTAAAATCAGGGGTATTCTGGCGGAAATTTTGTAAGAAAATTAACAGCCGGAAATTCCGGCTGCATGCTTTTATTTGACAGGAATGCCCATGGCTTTGTCCAGTTTGGCTTTGCTGGTGTTGTAGTCGTAGAGGGCCTGCACATAGTTGGTCTTCGCCTGGGTCAGCGCGACCTGGGCGTCCATGACGTCAAGGTTGGTACCCACGCCGGCGCTGTAGCGGACCTGGGCGATCTTATAGTCTTCTTCGGCCTTGTCTACGGCCACTTTCGTTGTTTCAATGCGTTTTTCCGCTTCCTTCAGGCTAAGATAGGCCTGGCGCACTTCCAGCTGGACCGCATCCCTGGTCTGGCGCGCCTGTTCCTGCGCTTTGGCCAGGGCGGCGTCGGCCTGCTTGATTTTGGCGCTGGTCACGTTACCGTCAAAAATGTTGAAACTGGCCGACAAGCCCAGCGCCCAAGAGTCGCTGCTTCTCCCGGGATCGGTATCAGACCAGGTCTGGCTGCCCTGGAAGGATACGGTCGGCCGCTGACCGCTCTTGGCTACTTGCATGCCGTCTTCGGCGCTCTTGACATTGAGGTCGGCCTGAGCGACCTCCGGCCGGTTTTTGAGGGCATAATCAATTGCTTCTTCCAAGGTAAGGGAGTATTTATCGTATTTTAGGTCGTCCTTAACCGAAATTTCGGTGTCCAACGGCAAGCCAAGCACGTTATTGAGGCTAGCCACTGCCAGGTCATAGCTGTTCTGAGCTTTAATCAGGTTTTGCTCGGCATTGGCCAGTTCCACTTCCGAACGCAGCACGTCCGATTTGGCCACCGTGCCGACGGCATACTGAGCCTGCACGTTCTGTAGGTGGGCCGCCAGCCGGTCTACCGATTCCTGGTTGAGTTTAACCATGTTGCGGGCTTGCAAAAGATTGAAGTAGGCGGTGGTGGCATCAAGTTTTATCTGTTGCTGTGATTTGGCTACCCCCAGTTCGGCAGCCTTCAACCCCAGTTTGGCCTGGTCAATGAGGCCCTCCAGCTTGCCGCCGGTATAGAGCGGCAGAGTAAGGGTGACTTTATTGTCAAATTTATCAATAATCATTTCCGGCGAGGCTGAACTTGCCGGAACATCCGACCGGGCGGCCGAAAAGCTATAGCTCAGTGTCGGCAGCTTGCCGCCTTTGGCCTCGGTTACCTTGCCGGCGGCCGTTTCCTTATCCGCCTCGGCGATTTTTACCGCCGGGTTGTTCTTGAGGGCGAGAGCGATGCTTTCCTCCAAGGTCAGCTCTACCGGCGCCGCCAAAGCGGCCGCTGTATTGACCGCCAGCAGCCCGCCGATAACGGCTGCGGTAATGCGCTTTTTCCAATAGGCTTGTCCCGTCATTAGGCTCTTTCCTCCCACTCATGTCGCTTGTGCTGCTGACTGATTAGTCAATCATGTTTTAATTATAGGCCACTGTGCTGGCACTGTCAATAAATAGATATACCCTTGTCTGGCGGCAATTGCCAGTCCTGCGGCGACAAAAGGGGCGCCCAAAATAGGGCGCCGAAAAATTAAGTTTGCTTTCCCCGCGGGCTAGCGTATATTGAAGTAGTCAAGAAATTGCCACTACGAAATGTATATGGCAGGGAAACCATTCTCCCTGCCGTTTCAACGAAAAATTTGCTAGCGGCTTGAATTAGCGGCCAATTAAGGCGGTATCAGAAGAACGTTAAACATTTCTACACGAGCATAAGCATCGCGACGATAACGGCCAAGGTCATGCCCAAAGCATTGCGTTTGGCCAGCTCCATAGGGCTGACGCCGGCAATTGTGGCGCAAATAATGCAAGCGCCATTCACCGGCGACATGGTACGGCCAATGGCGCCGGACAACGCAGCAATACTGCCCATGTTGATGATTTCCATGCCAAACTGTTTGGCATGCGGAGTAACAGCCTCGTTGAAGGCGAACGTGGCTGCGTCGCCCGAACCGGTGATGATGGCCAGCAGCCAGGGGCCGAAGGTGGCAGCGTATTTGGCGGCTCCGGCGACGCTGGTGAGAGAGCTAATCAAGTATTTTACCAGGCCAATGGCATTCATAAAAAATTACTAATCCAAACACAATATATATACTTTGGAACCTGCAAAAACACTATATATTGTGTTGTGGATAACTTCATTTGGAATTATGAAAATCCCTCACACTAATAACTCTTGAATTTGACATCAAAAGTCTTAAAGATATCTCATTGTGGATAACTTGCGATTGAATTATGCAAAACTCTCATTTAGGTTAAACATTACATTGGTTTTCATTATTTGTGGTGCCAATTTATTGGCATGATTAGCTTGGCAGTTAAAAATTTATACTTTCTGATATAGTGACATCCTCCCCTCAATAAATTGAGGGGCATCCCAACGTGGGATGGCGATTGACCAATTGCAGGTTAGCCAGCATTCCCCGGTCGACCCGGATCATCACCTTGGCCTTAAGGGGTGCCACACTCCCCTTTCTCCTAGAGTCATGCCCCAAGAGCATTGAGCGCTTTGGCGGCAATGTTTAAGGCACCAACTCTGTCCGCATCGGATTGGTAGCCACATTTGATACATTTGAACCAACCCTGCGTTTTGCGGTTGCAGCGGGAAACATTCCCGCACTTCTGACATGTCTTGGAAGTCTCTTTGGGGTCAACGTAGAAAACCAGCACTCCGGCAAGAGCGGCTTTGTACTCGATAAAAGATGCCAATTCTTTGAAATTCCAGCCGGACAGCATCCGGTTGAACTTCTTTGAACCTCTGACCCGCTCGCGGATACCGGTTAGCTGTTCCAGCGCGATGGCTTTACCTTCATCCTTCGCTATCTGCACAATGCGCTTAGAAATGCAGTGGTTGATATAGCGCATCCACCTGCGCTCATGACCAGCTTCTTTCTTCATGCGGGAAAGCCGGCCTGTCTGCTGTAGCGCTTTGCGCCGCTCTGCCCAATGTTCTTTGCGCCACCTTATCGGGCGACCGTCAAAAAAGATATTGTTGGACAGTACGGCCAATTTTACTATCCCAAAGTCGACCCCTATTACGCCGCTTGGCTCTTTAAAACTTGGTTCATATATAAGAGATATAGAAACGTACCATTCGCCGCCTTTATCACGCCAGATTTCCATAGACCCCTGGCGGCAAGAACCTCTTGCCAAATCTATGAGCTTTCTGACGTGATATAAAGAAGCGGCAATAGGTACGGCTATCTGGCTTCTGCCGGAAGAGACGGGAAATTTAATAACCCACGTCCCGGAAGGGAGCTGGTGGAGAGAGTAGCAGTCCTGCCGCACCATTACCGGAACCATTGTCTCAAACTTAGGCAGACTAGCCTTTTTACCCCTTTGCTTGCGGGAAAGGTAGGAGCGCCTGGCAGACAAGGCTTTAAGCATGGCGCACTGGAGCGTACCTCGATTTAGGTCGAATAATCCCGAAGCCTGCTTATAAGTTTCACGGTTTAAAACTGCCCGGCTGACAGTATTGAGTGCTTCGGCCTGGGCCAGGAACCAGGAGCACGCCTGGTGGTAGATCTCCAGCATCCGGATCATTTTCTCCAGCTTACCTTTGTTGGGAGACAGGAGTTTCATTTTAAGAGTTATAGTTTGCATTTAATATCTCCTCCGGTTTGCTTAAATTATAGCATAACCAGGAGAATTTTCAAATCTCCATTTATCCCCCCGATTAAAATCAGGGGTATTCTGGCGGAAATTTTGTAAAAAAGACCCTGGGAGCAAACCCCAAGATCTGTGATAACGGCCGGCGGACTCAAAACGTCGTCCGCACGCCGACCGAAGTGCTTGTGTCAGCGCTTTTGTTTACGCCGTCTACCTGGCCGACAATAAAGGTATCAGGGGCCACCTGGTACTGGGTACGCAGTTTGACCCGGACATCGTTGGGGTCGTAGGCATCCAGGGAGAGGCGCAGCTGCTGCCCAAGTTTGGCGTCAAGGCCAATGCCGGCTTTGCCGTCGATGACGCCGGCGCGCCCGGCCAGACTCTCGCCGCGGCCTACTTGGAAGTTGGTTTTGCTGCCATCGCCGATATCGCTGACACCGATGACGGCAAAGTCGCGGGGCGACGTTTGGATGCGCACGTCGGCACTACTGCGGTACTTGTGGTTGTCGGTATCGTATAACATTTCAATGCCAGCTTCGGCTTTGACACTGTTCACCTTGCCCAGCATGCGGTTGGCCTTTTCGCTGGCCTCCCGGGCGTTACGCAGCGTTTCTTTGAGATTGCGGGCAGTTTCCGGGTCGGTAACTACCCCCTCCAGCGATGCGGCCATTTTTTCTACCCGGGCGCTGGTCGTTTTTAAATTTTCAATTGTTTCACGCAAGTCTTTGGCCGTCCGGCCGTTATTATCCACCTCGGTCATCAGTCTGTCCACCCTGGCCGCCACATCGCGCAAACTGCCGGACATCGTCCGCAGATTGCGCACCGTATCCTGGATGTCGCCCTCGCTGTTTTTTGCCATCCGGGCCATGCTCGCGCTCAGTTCATTTAAATGGTTGGTGATTTCGCGGGCGTTCAGCAAGGCTTCCTTCATGGCTCCCTTCACTTTTTCGTCGCCCAACACCTCGTTCAGCGATTTGACCAAGGCCTGAATGTCTAAGAGCACCCGATCGGCAGTGGCGATGAGCTGGTCAAGCCCTTGCGGGTCTTCGCCGCGCACATGGGCGCCGGGGGACAGAAATCCCGAATTGGTCGCGGGGGGAAGAATATTGATAAATTTTTCGCCGAGCAGCCCGTCGGTACCGATGGTAAACTGCGCTCCCTGCGGGATTTTTACCCCGGGATTGATAAGTAGATGTACCTTAACCCCCTCGGGGACAACCGCGACCTCCTGCACCCGGCCTACCTCCACGCCGGCGTAGCGGACTATGTTGCCCTCTTTCAGACCGCTCACCTGGTTGAACGTGACGGTCACGGGATAGCCCTTGTCGCTGAAACTAAAGCCGCCCAAGTGGACGATCATATAAGCCAGCAGAAAGAGGCCGACAATGGTAACGGCACCTACCTTCGCTTCTGTGCTCAGTTTCATGGTTTCTGCCTCCTTCGCGCCAGGGCGCTGGACTTGTAACCGTGGATAAACTGCTGGACGATGGGGTTTGTCGACTGCCGAATTTCGTCAACCGTCCCGATTTCAATAATCCGGCCGCCATAAATCATGGCGATGCGGTCGGCAATGTTAAACGCACTCGACATGTGGTGAGTAACTACCACCGATGTCACGCCGAAAAGGCGGCGAGCGCTGGTAATCATCCGGTCAATGGTGCCGGACATAATTGGATCCAGACCGGCGGTAGGCTCGTCGTAAAGGACGATTTCCGGATTGATGGCCATCGCCCGGGCTAAACTGACCCGCTTCTTCATCCCGCCGGAAAGCTCGCTCGGCATGACGTTTTCCTGTCCCGCCAGGCCGACCATCCGCAAGCGCCGCCGCACCACGCGGGCGATTTCTTCCTCGCTCAGGTCGGTATGCTGGCGCAGGCCAAAGGCGACGTTTTCCCCCACCGTCATGGAGTCAAACAGCGCCGAATACTGAAAGACCATTCCCATATGCCGGCGCAGTTTATTCATTTCGTCTTCGCTGGCGCGGGAAATTTCCTGTCCCTTGACCCAGATCTCGCCGCTGGTGGGTTTTAGTAAGCCGATGATGAGGCGTAGCAGCGTACTCTTGCCCGAGCCGCTGGGGCCGATAATCACCATGATTTCCCCTTTGGCGATTTCTAGGTTGATGTCGTGAAGAACAGGTCGGCCGCGAAAAGACATATTAACGTTTACTAATTTAATCACGCCTGCCACCTCTGGCTCCTAGCGATATAACAGGAGCGACAAAAAGTAGTTGGTAACGAAAATCAGAATGATGGAAGCAACGACTGAGCCGGTAGTGGCCCGGCCTACCCCCTCGGCCCCTTCGTCGGTCGTCAGTCCTTTGTAGCAGCCAATGATGGCGATTATGGCGCCAAAGACCATGGCTTTTATAAGGCCGCCGGTCACATCGTTGATAGCGGTGAAAACCTTGATGGAGTGCAAGTATGTAAAGGAGCCGATGCCGGCGTATAGCGTGGCCACCAGATAGCCGCCAAACGTGCCGATGACGTCGGCGAAAACTACCAGGATGGGCAGCATAAAAACGCAGGCCACCAGCCGCGGCACGACCAGATAGGCAATGGGGTTGGTCGCCATTACCCGCAGGGCGTCAATCTGCTCGGTCACCTTCATCGAACCGATCTCGGCCGTGATTGCCGCCCCTACCCGGCCGGCCGCCACCACTCCGGTCAGCACCGGCGCCAGTTCCCGGCCCATGGCCACGGCGACGACGCCGCCGACCGAAGACTGGGCGCCGTATTTGATAAATTCATGGGCGGTCTGCACGGTCATAACCATGCCGGTAAACAGGATGGTTAACAGCACGATGGGCAGCGAATCGACGCCGAGGTGGGCTGCCTGGCGCAGCGTCAGCTTTAGGTTAAACCGCCGCAGGTGGTAAATTGTTTCGGTAAATAAAAGGATAACACGGCCGGTGGTTTCCAGTTGCACCAGCACCGTCCGGCCAAGTTTTTCCAGCATTGGTATCAGCATCTGTCCAGCCTGCCTTGGGCCCGAAACGGGCGCCGTTTTTTTGCAATATATTACTCACTGGTTGGTATTATTCAATATTATGCGGCCATTCCCCTGCCCGGCTTGTTTTTTTTCGTCCGATGGCCAACGAGGCCAGGCCGGCGTTAAGGCGAGAGGTGCATCCCGCTTACACGGGGTGCACCTCTCATTTGCCTTCATCTTTAACTACCTCAATCATGACCTGGGCATCGCTGTCAATGATATAGTCGGTAGTGATATGATATTTGGTCCGGTTTTCCTCGCTTTTTTTCAAAAAGTCGCCCAGCGGGCCGCGCGCCCTGCTTGGCTGGTTGGTTTTATCGCCGGCGGGTTGGGGGTCATGGCCCAATTTCAGCCGGTTGGTCTGACTGCCAGCCAGACCGCTGCCCAGCTGTGACAGATCAACGTCGAGAATTTCGACGACGATATCATTGTTGCGGTCGCGCTCCACCACGTCCCGGACGACGTCGGCAAAAGTGCGGTGTTTGTTTTTTTCCACCCGCGCCAGTTCACCTTCCAGCCCCTGGTCTTTCAGCAAACCGTACATAAGCGGTACAGTGCCGCCGCCGCGCACTTCAAGGGTCAGCGGCCCGGCCGGCTGGTCCTTGGGAATGACGAAGCTGACCACGCGGGTAATGGGTTCTTCCCGATAAGGCTTGAGTTTAACCGTAATGTCAATTTTATCGCCCGGCTTCGCCGTCGCTACATTGGCCCGTGCCTCCATGATGGTGGCCGTGCGGCGCTCGGCGGTAACGTCGACATTAACTTTCACGTCCATAAGCTCGACCGGCGTAAACTTGTTGTCGGCAACAAGCGCGAGCGCTTCGTACAGTTCGCCGACAGCCGCCTCGCCAATATTGACCGGACTGTAAAACATGTTCTCGCGCCTCAGTGTTTCATCCGGCAGGTTGCGGCCGCTGACCTCAAAGGTGACGCGGGCCGAGCCGGGGCCGACGCGATCCATGGTCTTTTCAATAAAATTGAAGACCGTGGTGGCCGTGAGAATGGGGGCCAGCTGTTCGTCCTGCACAATCTGCACGGCGGCGTCGGTCGTTTTGCCGGCGCTGCTATCCTTGACGATAATGCGCACCGGGATCACACTGGGATAGCGACCGGTTATGCCGGCCACCCCGGCGCCGCGGTCCTGATTAATCGTGCCGAGGAGACTCCCGGTAACACCTACTTTAAAGGAGTTCTCCACGCCTTTCACGGTGGTAAACACGTAGGCGTCAGTAAGGAAAAAGTTCGTATTGCCTTTTTTCAGGAAAGGATGGCCAAACGCCAGCACCTTATCGCCCTCGACATAGGTAACGGTGCCGATTGCGCCTAGGCTGACGTCGCCCCGCACCAGCTCAATGCCCACGGCGCTACCGGGTTCAAGCCGGTCCTGGCTTGCCCCTGGATCCGCACTGCCAACGGCGTATGGTACCAGATTGAAGGGCTTGAGTTTTTCGGCCAGCATCGCCAGCGCCCGTTCGCCAAAACCGGCGGCCATGACCGGCGTTGCCACCGGGCGAGCGTCTGCTAAAAGCGGCGGGCTGGCCCAGCTATTCGCCTTATCCGGCATTTCCCACAGCTTTAGCATGTCGGCAATCGGCGTCACCATGCCGATCCGGTGGTCGGTCAGCGACCAGCCGTAAGCAATGGCCCCGACCAATTTGCCGTCAATATAAACGGGGCTGCCGCTCATGCCTTGAGCGATGCCCCCGGTACGCTCAATCACATCGCCATAAGTACGAACTAAGATGAGGTCGCCGGACGGGCCTTTATCTTTCATGACCCCCAGCACTTCGACCCCGAACTCTTCAATTTGGGTTCCGGCAACGACTGTCTTGCCCACACCCTGCATTCCCGGCCGTACCTGGTCGACCGGCATGATGGCAACGGCCTGCACGAGCGCCGCCGGCAAAATCAGAAGCAGCGCCAGCAGCACAATCCGGTACGGCTTTTGTAAACGCGCCAACAATATCATCCTCTCTACTTGCGGGACGGTTCAATCCGCACCACCGTATCCCCCTGACGGATAATGTCTCCAGGGCTTATCATTACTTCTTTGACCACGCCGTCCACGGTGGCACGCACGGCCGGTACCGGGCCGGTAATCGTGCCAACCACAACCAGCACCGTACCTTCCTGCACAGCCGTGCCAGGCGTGACAACGCTCAGTACATGACCCGACAGGACGCTGCGCTGGTCGACGAGCGCCCCGGCTGACGCCGACCAGGCGCCAATCACGGCAACCATTACCAATGTCAGCAACAGGATGGCGGTTTTTCGGCGGAACATAACCTCACCCCCCATGTTACTTTCATTATACCCTATCTGTTTTAAATAGCAAGCCTTGCCGAAATTACCGCCAAGGCACTGCCCACCTTGCGCTCCCGGCCGTCAGAGGGTTTATTGACCACTTTGTCATTAATTACCATCTCACTGGAACCGCCGCCATCCAAATTCATGGCATCCACCGCCCCGAGTTCCTGTAAAAACAGCGCCAGTTCCAACAGGGTCATGCCAGCGCTGGTTGGCTGGCGGCCGTCCACCACCACCAGCAGTACCCGCCCGTCCTTGGTCAAACCAAGGGCGGTGCGCGGCGCCCGCCCGCCGGCGACATCGCTGCCAAACTCCTCAATTTTGGTGGTAAGATAAATACTGCCGTTTTTTAGCAGCATCGGCCCGGCCCCCAGGGCATGTACCGTCTTGTCCCATACCGGTCCGAGCGACTGGTGGATTTTAACTTTATCCCCTACCTTTAGGCCCGCCAGGGCCTGCGCCTGCCGGCCGTGAGCCGACAGGACGAAGCCGTCGGCGGGGATAACGCTGTCATTGGTCTTTACGGCCTTGACCTCATCACCGGCAATTACATATTCAATCCCGTAAATATTAGTGCCGGTCGTCACGCCGTAGCGGCTGCTGTATAAGATAATCTCATCGACGCCGCGTTCGCGGTTGACGCCGTCCAAGCTGAGCCGGTCACCGCTCGGCAGCTGTACATAGCCCTGGTAAGTTACCTGGTCCATAATTATTTTCCCGTCAGGCATGATGCCCATGGCGGTGCGCGCCAGCGGCGGGGTGCTGACAATTTCGCCGTCCAGCTTGAGCAGGCCCAAAATTTCCCCCGTCGGGGCGAAGTAAGAGCCGTTGACGGCTGCTACCGCCCGACAAGCGCGGGCCATGGCGGAAACGGTGTCCAGGCCCTGCACCACACCGTTGGCCAGAACCGGTTTTAAGACAAAGCCCTGTTTGAGGTCAATGGTTAAAATATGGGCCGACACCGGGCCGTACGGCCGTCCGCTCAGCCACGACGTATAAGTAAGCCCCGGCATCACTTCCTGGGTGACTTTCTGTTCATATACTTTCACTAGGTCGATAACCAGCCGGTTGGGCGCCTTGAGGGAAAATACATTATAAATTACGGCCTGCTTGAGGTCGATCGTCAGCCGCAGTTTGCCTGGTTCGGCTTGAGCCAATCGCGCGGCGCCCACCAGCGGGTCGTTAAATTTGAGCTCGGTCAGGTCGCTTTTGTTTACCGCGCCTTCCAGATCAACGACCAGCCGCAGCGGCTCGTCGAGCAGCCTTACCTTATAGGCCGGAACTGCAGTCATATCCAAAACAATGCGCACCTTATCGGCCGCCTGGCTGGAACGGACCTTGCTGACAACTGCCGCCGGCGCAGCTGCTGACTCGGCAGCCGGAGCACCGGTCGGGGCGGTGGCCGGCGCGGCGGCCCAGGCCAGTGAAGCCCAGAGCAGCAGGAAGGCAAGTGTGATTGCAGTAATGCGGCGTTTGTTCAAGGATGATCCCTCCACTTTCCACTTTCTACTTACCATAGGAACAAAAAGCCAGACCCTAACGCGGAGCCTGGCTTTTTTCCCTGTTTTCACTAGTAAGCTGGCGGTAAAGCATATCGGCCAGACCGATGCCGCCCGCCTGCGCCATCGTGCTTGTCAGCTCCCGGTCGAGCAGGGAGCGCATTATTTCTTCTTGGGACGTATCCACCAGTCCCGATTGAGGGACCGTGCTGCGCATCCGGCTCAGCAGCAGGTTCAAGAACACAGCCTCCATGTCCCGGCAGGCCTGGCGCAGTTTTTGGTCGTCGCGGTCCGTGATCATAGCCTGCTTTTGTTTTGCGGCAGGGCTGGCGCCCCCTGCCTTTAGCGCTTTGTCCCGAAAGGCGCGTGGGGCGCCGCCAATGGAATCGCTTCGCATAACCATCACCTGCATTACTTGGGTACAACAATAGAAAGTGCCTCAAAACCTTATTTTATATAGCGTCTCGCCGTTTTCAGAGCGCTCGCCCCCTTGAGGTGGCACTCAAACCCTTTACCGAAGGCTTTCAAAAAGGCAATTTGATTATACTCTATCTTGGCCATTCAGTAAAGGACTATATTCAAAATTTTATATACAAGCTGGAACAACCAGAAGTAATTGCAATTGCTGTAACGAAGCATGGTGCAATAACGAGTTTTTTGTTCATCGATATATTCACCTCCAAATACAAAGACACAGCCTGTCCGATTCAGTGCTGTGTCTTTTGCGTCGTAAGGTTTTATTTGGCCTGTTTGAACGCCGCTAGTTCTGATTCCGTGTGCAGCTGGCGCATGGCAAGAATATTGATCGATTCGCCCTGGATAGTTTGCGTAGCAATGATTTTATCAATTTTAGCTTCTAACCGGCACATGTCGTCTTTGGTGGCGACATTGTCCAGTTTTTTGTCGATATGTTGCAGAAGGTGGTAAACATCTTGCTGTTGAATGTACCCATACTGCTCGACTTTGGCATCAAGGGCTGCGATATCCGCTTTCAGTTCGCTCTTTACGGCGTCAATCTTTGCGTCAAGGCGTGCTATGTCGTCTTTGGTGGCCATTTCCCGACGGATAGCCGTTAATTCTTTTTGCATGGATTGCATGTTTGCTTCCATGCTTGAGAATTTTTCAAGCATCAACTTTTGGAATTCCTCGTTAGTCATGGCTTCGCCTCGCTTTAATACTTCCGGATAGTCTGTTTCACTTTGCCGACAATCCGGATTTTTTTGCGCTCTTCGCCCGTATAAATTTGTGGAGGATATGCCGGGTTTGACGATTGAAGGACGATGCTGTCGCCTTTGACTTGCAAAAATATATGCTTTGCGCCGTTGACGTCTTTTTTGTCGACATATTCATAGCCTATATGATTTGCAGGTCGGCGTGCAGGGCGCCGGCTGCCTTGATTGCCTGAAGAATGGCGATAATGTCCCGCGGCGTGGCACCAATGGCATTGAGAGCGGCGACGACATCGCTGACGCTGGCCGCCGGCGGCAGCGTTACCACACTGGCTTTGGCCTCATCAACCTGCAGGGTTGTCTTGTCGGTGACGACGGTGCTGCCACCGGATAGCGGCGGCGGCTGAGAAACCGCTTTGTCCCGCGTAATCCGCACGCTCAGACCACCCTGGGCTACCGCCACCTCGTCGATTGTCACTTGGCCGCCCATGACAACCGTGCCGGTCCGCTCGTTAATTATTACCTTGGCAGCCGTATCCGGGACAATCGTCAGTTCCTCGATTGCGGCAATAAAGCCAACGATATCGCCGCGATAATAATCGGGTATGCTGACCGTCACGGTACCGGGATCGCGGGCAACGGCAATGGGGCCAAAGCGGCCGGCAATCGCCTCGGCAATTCGGCTGGCCGTGGTAAAATCAGGCTGGCTAAGCGCCAACGCGATCTGGCCGCCGGCCGTAAATTCGACCGGCACGTCCCGTTCTACGATCGCGCCCCCCGGAATAGTGCCCACGGTAGGGAAGTTTTTCTGCTGGCTCGCCCCGCCGCTGCCGGCCGCATACCCACCAATCGACAGCGGCCCCTGAGCAACGGCGTAAACCAGGCCATTGGCCGCCCGCAGCGGCGCCTGCAGCAGCGTGCCTCCCTGCAGGCTCTTGGCGTCGCCAAGGGAAGACACGGTAATGTCGATGGTATCGCCGGGCTTGACGAACGGCGGCAAGACGGCAGTCACCATGACGGCCGCCACGTTTTTCGCCTGGAGCTGGGCCGGCGTAACCGTCACGCCAAAGGTCCTGAGCATATTGGCGATCGACTGCATTGTCGCCATATTTTTCGTCGAGTCGCCCGTACCGGCCAGGCCGACGACCAGGCCGTAGCCCACCAGCTGGTTGCTGCGCACCCCCTGGACCTTGGCTACATCTTTGATGCGCACGCCGGCGGCCAGCGCCCCGGCCGGGACAATACTAACCGCCAACAGACAGAGAACGCTCAGCAAGACTAACGCTTTGCGCATAATTCCTCCGGATATTACAACAGAATGTTCAAGATTTGGCTGAGGACGCCCTGACGCTGTTTGCGGGCCAGCGGCCCCTGGCCGTCGATGCGGATTTGGGCATCGGCAACATAGGTCGACAGGACGGTATTATCGGCCCGCACATCATCGGGCCGCACCACGCCGGTGATGGTAATCCGCTGCTCCTCGCCGTTTTGTTTAATACTTTGCGTCCCGGACACGACCATATTGCCGTTTGGTTTTACTTCCACCACCTGCACGGTCAGCTTGGCCGATACATTATTGCTGTTGGCAATTGTCCCCTGGGTTTTGAAGCTATCGGAATAGCCGGCACTAGCGTCCGCCAGCCAGCGGAAAATACCGGTGCCGGCCTGCAGGTCGGTTTTGCCTGACTTGGTGTTTTCCGCCTTGCCGGTGCGGCTGGCGCTCGAACTCTCGCTAATAATAATCGTGATGATATCGCCGACGGCATGAGCTTTCCGGTCGGCATACATGCTGGCCGCCGGACCGGTGTCGGTCCACAGCGAAGCGGCCGCGGCCGGCTCCGCCGGTACCGTCAACATTAAGACGGCAGTGAGGAGAATAATAACGGCTTTGTAGCCCATATTTTCACCTTACTTTCCCCGGTAAGTCAGCACCAGCGCCGACGCGTTGTCCAGCACCTGGGCCGACAGGATTTTTTTCGATTGGATATTCTGCACCCGGATGACCTGGCCTTCCGCACCGTCCTGGAGAGCCTGGCCGGCGGCCACCACTTCAATGCCGCCGCTACGGGCGATAATGGCAATGAGTTGGCCGCGCCGGATAAGGACCGGCTTGGCAAGAACGCTGTCCGTGATGACGGCGCCCGGGGTGAGCGACCGACGGGCAGCCAGGCCGAGCACTTTCTGTTCGTCGGTTATGTAGCCTGACGCCAGTTTCCCGACATCGCGCCGTTCCCGCTGCAGACTGTCAGCGGTGAGAATTTCCCAGGCCGCAATCGGCCGGGCCGCGACCAAAATCTCACGGTAGAGCTTTATATCCAGCTTCACGGTGGCGGCCGCCACGAGCCGGCCGTCCACCTGCACGTTTACTGTTGCCGCCGTCAGGCCGCTAAGCCGGATGCCGTAGGGAAACTCGACGGTTAGCTTAAGCTCGCCGGCCGGGACGACAAGGTCAGTCGGCTCAGTGTCCGGACTGATAGTTACTTCGCCGTCAATGCCGGCCAAGCGCTGTTTGGCGGCCATAGCCGCCGCGTCGGCCAGCTCTGCGCCGGCAACCACCTGACTAGCGGCTGTTGCCGCGGCAATGGGCGCCGGCAGGACGGCAGCCAGCAGGCATAGGGCCAAAAGTACCGCGACTTTCCGCAGCATGGCCGTCACCTACCGCTTAAGATTGGCGACCTGGCCCAGCATGTCATCGGCGGTGGTGATTGCCTTGGCATTAATCTCGTACGCCCGTTGGGCAACAATCATGTTGACCATTTCTTCCACGACCTGGACGTTCGACATCTCGAGGTACTGCTGTACGAGCGTCCCGGCCCCGTCCGTACCTGGGTTCAAAACCACGGGGGCGCCGGAAGCGGCCGTTTCTTTGAGCAGGTTGCGGCCGATGCTGTCAAGACCGGCCGGGTTTATAAACCGGACAATCTGGATCTGTCCTAAGTCCTGCGGGTCGGTCTGGCCGGGAATTTTCGCCGTTACCCGGCCATCGGCCGAAATGAGTAGTTCGGTCGCGTTTTCCGGAATAATTATTTGCGGTTCCAACGGATACCCTTCGGATGTGACGATGCGGCCTTGCGCATCTTTTTTAAAGGCGCCGTCACGGGTATAAGCCAGGGTGCCGTCAGGCAGGGTAATCTGGAAAAAGCCGTCGCCTTCAATGGCCAGATCAAGAGGGTTACCGGTTTGCTGAAAGTTGCCCTGGGTATAAATTTTCTGGGTAGCCACCTGGCGGACACCATGGCCAATTTGGATACCGGTCGGCAGTTGGGTATCCGCCCCGGTTGCCGCCCCCGCCTGGCGGATGGTCTGGTACATGAGGTCCTGGAAATCAGTGCGGCTCTTCTTAAAACCTGTTGTATTCACGTTGGCCAAGTTGTTGGAAATGACGTCAACATTCGCCTGCTGGGCCACCATCCCTGACCCGGCAGTCCAAAGCGCACGCATCATACCTGTTTTACCTCCCCGTTTATACTGCCAGCCGCGTCAGTCGGTCGGCGGCCGGCCGGGGCCTCCGCAATTCGGTCCGGCCCCTCCTATATTTATATATCGTAAACCCAACCTAAATTATTAAGTCCTGATAAGTGGCAAATTCCGCCAACCAGCGCCGTTATACCTTGCCTACTTCGTTGACGGCCTTATCCAGCAGCTGGTCATGGGTCTGCACCATTTTAGCGTTAATCTCATAGGCCCGGTACCCAGCAATGAGGTTGACCATTTCCGCTACCACGTTCACGTTCGCCAATTCGAGCACTCCCTGGCGAACCTGGCCGCTACCAGCCTGCGGCGCGGCGCCAGGCGCGGCAAACAGGCTGTCGCCTTCCTTGACCAAAGCCCGCTGGTCAGGAAAATCCACTACCTGCAGCCGGTCAACTTCCACCTCGTCGACGAAAACGCGGCCATCGGCGTCAATGGTGACTTTGGCACCACTATTCAGCCGGACCGGACCGGCTTGACCCATGACGCGGTAACCGGCTTGGGTGACCAATTCGCCTTCACTATTTCGGGTAAAAGCCCCATTCCTGGTGTAGCGCAGTCCGGCCGGGGTAGCCACCACAAAGAAGCCACGCCCGTCAATAGCCAGGTCAAGGGCATTGCCGGTCGAACGCATCATGCCGGCGGTATGAATGGTGGCCACATTGTCCACCACCGCGCCCAGGCCCAGGCTACCGATAACCGGCGCGTCAGGCCCGTCATTGATCCGGCTGATGAGTATCCCGGCAAAATCGCGGCTTAATGCCACGTCTTTTTTGTAGCCCGCGGTATTGGCATTGGCCAGGTTGTTGGCGGTCACATCCGCCCGGATCGCCTCGGCTAGCATGCCCGACGCCGCGGTATAGATGCCGCGGATCATAGCTTTTCACCTCCGTGCTATGGAATAAACGGCAGCACCTAGGCGATGCTGCCTTTTTTCAACGTTGTCAGACTGTCCTGCAGGCTTTCCAGGGCATCAAGGGCCTTGCCGGTGCCAAGGGCCACACAGGACAGGGGGTCATCAGCCAGATAGGTGGGAATACCTGTTTCCCGGTTGATCAGCTTGTCCAGTCCGGACAGCAGCGACCCGCCGCCGGTCATAACGATGCCGCGGTCGACAATGTCGGCGGCCAGCTCGGGCGGCGTCTTTTCCAGCACGCCCTTTACACATTCCACAATCAGGGAAACCGGTTCGGCCAGCGCTTCCCGCATCTCGCTAGAGCTGATGCGCAGCGTTTTCGGCAGGCCGGACACCAGGTCCCGGCCGCGGATTTCCATGGTTTCGTTGCGCTCATTCGGGAAGGCGGAACCGATCGCCATCTTGATTTCCTCGGCGGTTCGCTCGCCAATCATGACATTGTATTCTTTTTTCACATAGCGCACAATCGCTTCGTCAAACTTGTCGCCGCCGATGCGCAGCGAATCACTGACTACGATGCCGCCCAAGCTGAGTACGGCCACATCGGTCGTGCCGCCGCCAATATCCACTACCATCGAACCGCAGGGCTCGGAAATCTCTAAACCAGCTCCAAGCGCGGCGGCCAATGGTTCTTCGATAAGGTAAGTCTTGCGGGCGCCAGCTTGCATGGCCGCTTCCAGCACCGCCCGCTTTTCGACCGTCGTTACGCCGGACGGGATGCAGACCATAATGCGGGGTTTAAAAAACATGCGTTTGCCGGCCACCTTCTGGATAAAGTGCCGCAGCATGCTCTCCGTCGTGTCATAGTCGGCAATAACGCCTTCCCGCAGCGGCCGGATGGCGATGATGTTGCCCGGCGTTCGCCCCAGCATGCGCCGCGCTTCCTCACCAATGGCCAGAATGCGGTTGGTGTCGCGGTCAATCGCGACAACCGACGGCTCGCGCAGCACGATACCCTTCCCTTTTATGTAGACCAAAACATTGGCGGTGCCTAAATCAACCCCGATATCCATTGACCCAAACACGCGTAAAACTCCTTTCCCTGCCGCTGCCAGCTTGTCCTGTATTAAACCAATAAGAAATGGAGCAAAAATTAGGGTAGTTGTGAAGAAACAGTGCAAAAAAGACCAGGACAAGGAGCATATGACTTAGCGTGTATATTTTCTACATTTTGGGCAAAAGTCCTTTATTTTTCGCTACTTTCTTTTGTCTCTTTGTACTTTTTGCGGGTAGCTTCGCCGCCGCGGATGTGACGTTCGGCCTTGTTCATTTCCAAAATGGCTTTAACCTTATTCGCCAACCGTTTATTAATGGTGGGTAGCCGCTCAATCATGTCTTTATGGACCGTGCTTTTACTAACGCCGAAAACGGCAGCCGTTTGCCTGACCGTATGTTTGGTTTCGATAATATGGTTGCAAATGTCCAGCACCCGCTTGCGGATATAGTCTTTCATGCGTTTTTCCTCCCCCTCGCCTCCATTTGCTAAACTATATGCGGACAAAAATAAAAAATGCGTAGGGATTCCCACGCATTACAGATAACTTCGCGAAGCTTCCGGCAATTATCGGGCCATGGCCGGGAGAACGGTCAGGGGGTCACAATATTTTTCGCCTTTTTTAATGCTCAGGTGCAGATGCGGGTAGTTTTCGGCCGCGGCGGCGCCAACCGTGCCCACCGGTGCGCCGGCCCGGATATAATCGCCTGCGGCTACCGCCGCGGTGGTCAGCGAGCTGTAATCCACGGTATAGTCACCGGTCGTTATGCGCACCGTCAGGCCGGTGTGCCGGTCAGTATAAACATCGGCCACCACTCCGTCCCAGACGGCGGTTACGGTTTGTCCGACGCGGGCCGTCACGTCAATGCCGGTATGGTAGCGCCAATCCTTGAACAGCGGATCTTCATACCAGCCAAATTCGCGCGTCACCTGACCCACTACCGGCCAACGGGCCGGTCCGGGCTGGACTTTGGGCAGTTCTTGCGGCTTTGTTGCGGACTTGGTTGCGGGTTTGACTTCAAGCTGACCTGCAGGCTGCTCCCTGGTCTTAACCGGCGATGCAGGTTCAGCTCCTGTCAGTGCGGTATTCGCCGCGGCTGGCGCCGGGGGCGCGTGCGGTTGCTTCGCATCGGGTGCGGCCCGCGCCGGTCCAGGCAGCGGCGTCGCCGGTAGCGAGGCCCGCAGACCGGTTACAACGACAATAATAAGCACACCGGCTACCGCCAACAGACCGGCGGCCACCGCCGTTTGTCGAGCCATAACGGCCGTCTGCCGCATTAACCGGTCTACATTATGGCGTAAAAAATGCAGATAGCAGGAAGATTTGCCCATGCAATCACCTCCCTACTATCATGCCCATAATTTGCCTTTTTTATAAGGCCGCTGCTGCATCGCCATAATCGTTTCGTTATTATCTCGGTAGAATTTTGAAATATAATATTTTTTATAATTTTATATAGTTTTTCTTATAGAGATATAATATAATGTTATTAGGAGAAAAGTTCGGATTTTCACAAAAAGGACGGTGTGCAGTATGTCCATCCCGCTGCGAATAGTGCTTGGCATCCCCTTTATCCTGTTAAGCTGTCTCCTGGCGCCGGTATTCATCTTCCTGCTTATTGTCGCTTCGCCGGTTTCCTTTATCGTCGCCAGCCTGATGCGGCCCAAAGACCATCATGACGATAGCTCTTTTTCGCTCCACACCCATCTGCAGCCCCGGTAACAGAAAGGAAGCGGGCAGGGCATCTCTACCGCAGATGCCCTGCCCGCTTTTTTATGAACCATGGATGTCCCGGATGGCGACACCGGTGTAGTAATAGGTAAGAATTTCCCGAAAAGTGCGACCTTCCTTCGCCATGCCGTTGGCGCCGTATTGGCACAGGCCAACGCCGTGACCATAGCCAATGGTCTTAAAGACCAGACGGTCTTCCTTGGTTTCTACGGTAAAATTGGCGGACCGGAGGTCAAGTTTTTCCCGTATGGCCACCCCGGAAAAGGTCTTAGCCCCGATCCGCACTTTATCTACCCGTCCTGACTCGGTACGGTCCAGGACTTGGGCTATGGCGGTCTCCCCGGTTTTGGCCGCCGCCAGAGCCCCGACGTCGGCGCCTAGCCGCTGCTCAAGCTCGGTGAGCGTAATTTCCTTGGCATCGGTATAGCGGGGCGACTTCTGGTCCCATTTGCAAGCCACGCTTTTAAGATAGGGGTAATCAAAGCCCCATACTTCCTGGGCGCTGGCGGTACGCTCGCCGCTCGTCGAGTGAAAGACGGCGTGAATGGGCTCACCGCTATAGGTCAGGATGAGGCCGCGCGTCTCATCCACGGCCTGACTGATTTTTTGCCAGTAAACGTCGCTCTTAAAAGGCCCCCAGCGCTGGCGGAGCTGTGCCTCGCTCAGCCACGCCTGGCCCTGCCGGTGATCGGTGCTCACATCCGCGCCCGGCCGGTCGGGCAGGCCGCTGCCGCCAAACAGCACCATCTGCTTGACGGCATAGGTGCGGGCGGCGACCGCCTGGGCCTTAAGCGCTTCCAGCTCAAACTCGGCCGGCATCTCGGCGGCCACTACCCCCTTTATGTAGTCCTCCAAGTTCATTTCCACAATTTTATCCGCCTCGTGCAGGTAAACCTTGATGGGGATATCCTCTCCCTTGTGGACATTGGCCCGCGGCTGTATAGTCGTGGCGGCGGGGATGCCGCGCACGATGATGGCCGGCAGGACAATTACGATTAATATGACGATAATCGCCGTCAAGACCGCCACTTGTCTCACACCCGCGCCTCCTCCCGCCTGTAAGCAGTACATACTATGCAAACTGTAGCGGTCTTAATGCTAAAAATTTATTAAACCGCAAAGATATTCATGCCAATAAATTGGCACCACAAGCGATGAAAACCGTTATTCAACCACGGAGGGCACAGAGGCGCGATATTCATCCCCACCTCATACTTCATACCTCATACTTCATACCAAATAATCAAAACCTCCCGGCGTTTAACCAGGAGGCCCACAATTATCAATAGTTATTAGTGCTAACCAATAACCCGTTCAATGTCGGCGCCAAGACTCTTGAGTTTACCGACGAGGTTGTCATAACCACGATCAATGTGATGAATGCAGCTAATTTCGGTCTGGCCTTCGGCGGCGAGTCCGGCAAGGACCAGGGCGGCGCCGGCCCGCAGGTCAGTCGCCTTAACCGGGCAGCCCTGGAGGCGGGGCACGCCTTCCACAACGGCGCTGCGGCCCTCGATTTTAATGTTCGCCCCCATCCGCTTGAGTTCGTCCACATGCATAAAGCGGTTCTCAAAGACGGTCTCGGTAATAATGCTCGTACCGTGTGCCACCGTCATAAGTGCCATGAACTGGGCCTGCATATCGGTGGGAAAACCGGGGTACGGGAGAGTCTTAATATCGACAGTGCGCAGAAAACCGGTGCCTTGCACCCGCACGCCGTTTATATCTTCTTCGATGCGCACGCCTGCTTCCTTCAATTTGGCGACGACCGGCTTGAGATGTTCGGTCAGGGCGTTTTCGATGTAGACATCGCCATTGGTGATCGCTGCCCCCACCATATAAGTGCCGGCTTCGATGCGGTCAGGAATGACGGTGTGGGTGGCACCACGCAGCTCATTTACTCCTTCGACTTTGATTACGTTGGTGCCGGCGCCGCGGATTTTGGCCCCCATGGCATTGAGGAAGTTGGCCAAATCAACCACTTCCGGTTCTTCGGCCGGGTTTTCCAAAACCGTCGTCCCCTTGGCCAGCGCTGCGGCCATTAAGATGTTTTCCGTTGCCCCTACACTGGGAAAATCAAGATAAATGCGAGCGCCGTGCAGGCCCCGGGGGGCTTTGGCCTCAACATAGCCATGGCCGAGCACGATCTCGGCACCAAGAGCTTCAAAACCCTTAAGGTGCAGATCAATGGGCCGCGTGCCGATGGCACAGCCGCCCGGCAGAGAAATTTTCGCGAAACCGGTGCGGGCCAAGAGTGGCCCCATGACCAAAAAGGAGGCCCGCATCTTTCGCACGAGCTCGTAAGGAGCTTCGCAGCCTGTAATGTCACTGCTATCCACGACCAGCGTATCGGTATCTTCCCACCGCACCTTGGCGCCAAGACATTCGATGACTTCGGAAATGGTGCGCACATCGTCCAGCCTGGGCGTTTCCATCAGCCGGCTGGGCGAAGTACCGAGCAGCGCCGCGGCAATAATCGGCAGGACGGCGTTTTTCGCGCCGCTTACTTTTACGGTGCCGCAGAGCCGTTTGCCCCCGCTTATAATAAGTTTGTCCACAAAAGTTCCTCCCACCATGCAAGCTGCTAATGCTCGCGGGTAATCACCGGCGAGCCGATTAAGACATATGTTCGATCATCATAAGGACTATAGCGCATAGCCATATTAACGTTCACTCGCTCGCTGCCAATCTGCAGCCAGTCGGCAATGACCGGCGAGTAACCGCTAAAACTAGAAAAATTGGCATAATGCACCTGATTATTAACAGTGCCGCCGATGCGGTCAAAGGCGGCGGTCAGCCTTTGGACCCGCTCCGCCTCCTCTAGTTTACCATCAATATAACCCGCCAGGCAAGTAGACAGCCGCGGCGAGCCGCCGGCATTCCTGATTATATTATCAATTTTATTACGCCAGGCGTCAATGGGCGCGTCCGCCAAAGCGTCCACATTTATTACCAGATAGGCTTCGACGCGGCCAGACGCCAGCTGCATAACTTGCGCAATCGCTACGACGTGAGTGCGGTCGCCGGCCGCGTCGGCCCGCACCAAGCGATGACGCTGACTGCAGTTATAATTTAGTTTATAGTCGGCAGAATCTATACCGAGCCGCGCCATAACCATGCGAACAAGCTCTTCCAGATCATTGTCGTTTACCGTGGCCGTCGGTAGCTCAGCCCACCCGTTCAGACTGAAATCGTTGAGCTGCGCGCCGGTAGCCGTCATGGTCTCCACCAGCAGCGCCGTCTCTGGCTTGTCCCAGGCCGGCCGGCTCAACCCGGCTGACAGATGGTTATCCTTGGCCACGATTAACACCAGAAAAACCGAAACGATGATAATGCTGAAAATCCATCTATTGCGGCGAAAAACCATTTTCTCCCCGTCCCATCCATTTCAGCGTTTTGCGGCAGTTTTCTCCCTAACACAATTCTTGCCAGTTTTTAGGGGAGTTATACGCTGAAAATTTCGCCACAACCCAACTACTCAAAAAAGAAAACCACGGAGGACACGGAGGGTTAATTTTTAACCTGACGCGATGAACTCGCGTCTCCGTGTCCTCTGCGGTTAAATATAGCGCTTCATTGGTTTACATCTTTTTATGGTATTCGGCGACGCTGAGGCGCATGAGCGCCCGTTTCAGAGCCTGTTCGGCGCGGGCCACGTCGATCCCTTCGCGGTACTTCAGCCGGGCCTCGGCCCGCTCGCGCGCCGCCTCGGCCCGTTTTACGTCAATCTCTTCGGGCAGTTCGGCGCAGCCAGCCAAGACGGTCACTTTATCGGGGCGGACTTCGATGAAGCCGCCGCACACGGCAATGCGCTTTTCGCCGTCGTCTTTGAGGATGCGCAGGGGTGCAATCTCCAATCCGGCGATAAGGGGGGCATGGCCGGGCAAGATGCCGATATCGCCGTCGGTGGCGCGGGCGATAACCATGTTAACGTCATCGGAATAGGCCAGGCGCTCGGGGGTGACAATGTCCAGTCTAACCGTTTTGGCCACCTGTTATTCCCCCTTCATTTTCCGCGCCTTTTCCACCGCTTCATCTATTGTGCCGACCATATAAAAGGCCGCTTCGGGCAGGTCGTCGTGTTTGCCGCTAAGAATTTCTTTAAAGCCACGTATCGTCTCTTTCAGCGGTACGTATTTGCCGGGCGTGCCGGTAAAGGCCTCGGCGACGAAGAAGGGCTGGCTGAGGAACCGCTGAATTTTCCGCGCCCGGGCAACGGTGAGTTTGTCTTCGTCGGACAGTTCTTCCATGCCCAAAATGGCAATAATATCCTGCAGCTCTTTATACCGCTGGAGCACTTCCTGAACGCCCCGGGCCACTTCATAATGCTCCTGGCCAATGATATTGGGGTCAAGGATCCGCGACGTCGAGTCAAGCGGGTCCACGGCCGGGTAAATGCCCAGTTCGGCGATTTGCCGTGATAGCACGGTAGTAGCATCGAGGTGGGCGAAGGTCGCCGCCGGCGCCGGGTCGGTCAAGTCGTCGGCCGGCACATAGACCGCCTGCACGGATGTAATGGAGCCTTTTTTGGTGGAGGTGATGCGTTCCTGCAGCGCGCCTACGTCGGTGCCCAGCGTCGGCTGATAACCTACCGCCGACGGCATCCGGCCCAGCAGCGCCGACACTTCCGAACCGGCTTGGATAAAGCGGAAAATGTTGTCAATAAACAGCAATACGTCCTGGCCGTGCACATCGCGGAAATACTCGGCCATGGTCAGGCCGGTGAGGCCGACCCGCATCCGCGCGCCAGGCGGCTCGTTCATCTGACCGTAGACCAGAGCGGTCTTATCAATAACGCCCGACTCGCGCATTTCCATCCACAGGTCATTGCCTTCGCGCGTCCGTTCGCCGACACCGGCGAACACGGAGAAACCGCCATGCTCAGTGGCAATGTTGCGGATAAGCTCCATGATGAGTACGGTTTTGCCTACGCCGGCGCCGCCGAAGAGACCGATTTTACCGCCTTTAGCATAGGGGGCAATCAGGTCGACGACCTTGATGCCTGTTTCAAGAATAGTTGTGGAAGTTTCTTGTTCCTCAAAGCTGGGCGCCGGCCGGTGGATGGGCCAGTAGTCTTCGGCAATTACTTCCCGGTCGTCGTTGTCCACCGTTTCGCCCAGTACGTTGAATACCCGCCCCAGAGTACCTTTGCCGACAGGGACTTTAATCGGCGCGCCGGTATCGACGGCCGTCATGCCGCGCACCAGGCCGTCGGTCGAAGACATGGCCACGCAGCGGACGGTGCTGTCACCCAGGTGCTGCATGACTTCGGCCGTCAGCTTAACTTTGACGTCGCCGTTTTGACCTTCAATCCTGATGGCATTGTAAATAGCCGGCAGTTGTTCCGGGGGGAATTCTATGTCAACGACAGGGCCGATTACTTGAATTACTCTACCAGTGTTCAACAGTTTCCCCTCCTACTTTAGCGCCTCGGCGCCACCCACGATTTCAGTGATCTCGCGGGTGATGGTGGCTTGGCGGACCTTGTTGTAATTGAGAATGAGTTTTTGGATAAGTTCCTGGGCATTGTCGGTGGCCGAGCTCATGGCCGTCATCCGGGCCCCGAGCTCGCTCGCCGCTGCTTGCAGCAGGGCACTGTAAATCACCGTCTCCAGGTATTTGGGCAGCAGCAGGTCCAAAACTTCTGCCGCCGACGGTTCAAAAATATATTCGGCCTGCGGCGCCTCACCGCCGTCCGGAGTATCGGTAAGCGGCAGCAATTTGACGGTTGTCGGTTTTTGGTTGATCGGTGAAAAAAACTGGGTGTAAACGAGGCGAATTTCGTCATATTTCCCGGAAATAAAGGCGCTCGAGAGTTCCTTGGCAATTTTCACCGCGTGATCGTAGGTCGGCTTTTCCGAAAAACCGAGATACTCGCTGTCAATGGTGTAGCCACGGCGCTTGAAATAATCGCGCGCCTTGCGGCCGACAATCACCATACCAATGTTGTCTTTGCCGCGAACCTGGGGCAGTACCTCCCGGATAATGTTGGCCGAGTAGGCGCCGGCGAGACCTTTGTCAGCGCTCAGGATAAGATAGCCGATGCGGTTCACCTCACGCACCGCCAGCAGCGGATGGCTGACGTCGCGAGTACTGGCGGCAACACTGGCCAACACTTCCCTTATTTTTTGGGTGTATGGTTTGCTGGCGGCGGCCCGTTCCTGGGCCCGGCGCAGCCGGGCCGCAGCCACCATCTTCATGGCCTTGGTAATCTGTTGGATGTTTTTGACGCTCTTAATGCGGCGCCGGATATCCCTTGCGCTAGGCATTTGTCATCACCTCGCCGCGCCGGCGGCGCCTTCCTGGCTGATGGACACAAAGGTGTCTTTAAACTCCTTGATGGCCTTTTGCAGGGCCGCTTCGGTTTCGCTGTCAATAACCTTCTTCTCGCGGATGGTCTTGCCAATCTCGGCGTAGTTGGCACGCATAAACTTCAGGAAGTCTTGTTCGAATTTCGTGACATCCGCGACGGCCACATCGTCAAGGAAGCCGTTAACGGCAGTGTAAATGACCATAACCTGTTCCTCAACCGGCATAGGCGCGTATTGGGGCTGCTTGAGAATTTCCAGCGTCCGCTGGCCGCGGTCAATCAGGGCCTTGGTCGCTTTGTCCAGGTCAGAACCGAATTGGGCAAAGGCCGCCAGTTCACGATACTGGGCCATGTCCAAACGCAGCCGACCGGCAACCTGCTTCATCGCTTTAATTTGGGCCGCGCCGCCAACACGGGATACAGAGATACCGGCGTTGATTGCCGGGCGGATACCCGAGTAGAACAGCTCGCTCTCAAGGAATATTTGGCCGTCGGTGATCGAAATGACGTTAGTGGGAATGTAAGCCGACACGTCGCCGGCCAGGGTTTCGATGATCGGTAACGCGGTGATGGAACCGCCGCCAAGGGCGTCAGACAGTTTTGCCGCGCGCTCGAGCAGGCGCGAGTGGAGATAGAACACGTCGCCGGGATAGGCTTCCCGTCCGGGCGGACGCCGCAGGAGCAACGACATGGCGCGGTAGGCTTGGGCGTGTTTGGAAAGGTCGTCATACACGCACAGCACATGGCCGCCTTTATACATGAAGTATTCACCCATGGCAACCCCGGCATAAGGCGCCAGGTATTGCAGCGGCGCGCTGTCGGCAGCGGTAGCGGCAACGACAATGGTATAATCCATGGCGCCGGCTTCTTCCAGCGTACGCACTACCCGGGCGACAGTCGACGCTTTTTGGCCAATGGCGACATAAATGCAGATAACGCCCTGGCCCTTTTGATTGATGATGGTATCAACGGCGATGGCCGTTTTACCGGTACCGCGGTCGCCGATGATCAGCTCCCGTTGGCCACGGCCGATGGGGATCATGGCGTCAATCGCTTTAATGCCAGTCTGCAGCGGCTCTTTTACCGATTGCCGATCAGCAATACCGGGGGCCGGATATTCGACCGGACGATGCGTGGTAACATTAATAGGGCCTTTGCCGTCCAGCGGCTGGCCCAGCGGATTGACGACCCGGCCAATCAAGGCTTCGCCGACCGGCACTTCCATAATCCGGCCGGTACGGCGGACCGTGTCGCCTTCTTTAATTAACGTTTCGCCACCAAGGAGCACGCCGCCGACACTGTCTTCCTCCAGGTTGAGCACCATGCCGTATACCCCGTGGGGAAATTCCAGGAGTTCGCCGGCCATGGCCTTTTCGAGACCGTGGATGCGGGCAATGCCGTCGCCCACTTCGATAACGGTGCCGACGTCATCGACATTGAGGTCCACCTGATAGCGCTCTATCTGCTGCTTAATGATAGCCGTTATTTCTTCTGGCCTCATCTTCATGCTAGTCTGTCACCCCAATCTTAGTCAGTTCAGTGCTAAGCAGCGCCGCTTTCAGCGAGTTGAGCTGACGCGCCACGCTGCCGTCGATCAGCTTGTCGCCAATTTTTACGACAACACCGCCAAGGATGGAGTCGTCCACAGCGGTTTTAAGGGCCACATTGCGGCCGGTCACGGCGCTGAGTTTGGCCGCCAAAGCCTGCTGCGCTTCAGGGCTGAGGGGTCGGGCGGTCGTGACCTGGGCTTCAACGATATTGCGGGCTTGATTGGCCAACTGGATAAACTCGTGGACAATGGCGCGCAAGGCCGTCTCCCGGCGTTTGTCAACAAGCAGCAGGAGAAAGTTGCGCACATATTCGGTCAGCTCACTGCCAAAAACCTTGCGGATGGTGTCTTTTTTCGCTTCCGCCGGCACGCGCGGGTGATAAAACAGGGTGGCCAGGTCGTTATGGCTGGAAATAGTGCTTTCAACCAGGGTGAGCTGTTTTTCCACCTCGTCCAGCATGCCTTTTTCCTGGGCCAGTTCAAAAATGGCCTGGGCGTATTTCAGCGCCAACTGGCTCTTTAGCATGGCATACCACCTATTTTTTGCCGGTCAAGCTTGTCAATAAAATCTTCTACCAGCTTGGCGTTGGCTTTTTCATCCAGGTTTTGGCCGATAATTTTGGTAGCGGCAGCAATGGACAGGGAAACCACCTCGTTTTTCATTTGCGCGAGGGCGCGCTCGCGCTCACGGGCGATCTCGGCCTGCGCTTCCTTAAGAAGCCGAGCATGTTCGGCCCGGGCTTCTTCCAGAATTTGCTCCTTGGTCTGCTCCGCCAGTTTCATCGCTTTTTCGACAATGGCCTGGGCCTGGGTACGGGCCTCGGCCAGCTGCTGCTGATACTCGCGGCGAAGCTCTTCCGCCGCCGCCCGTTCCCGGTCAGCCGCCGCAATGCTCTCGGCAATGCGGGCCTGCCGGTCGGCCAGTGCCTGCATCAGCGGTTTATAGGCCACCTTGGTCAGAATGGCCACCAAAATAAGAAAATTTATTATTTGCGCGATAAGTGTCGCGTTGAGTTCAACCAACGAGGGCCCCTCCTCTTTCCGGCGTGTAAGGGAGGCGACGGAAAAACTTTCCGTCGCCCGATCTACGCCCAATTACTTGATAAACGGATTGGCAAAGACCAGCACGATGGCGATAACGGCGGCAATAATGGGAATAGACTCGATCAGGCCCACGGAAATGAGCATATTGACCAGAATCGTACCCTTGGCTTCCGGTTGTCGTGCCATGCCCTCGATTGCCTTGGCCGTTACCTGGCCGTCACCCATGGCCGCGCCAAAAGCGGCCAAACCGATGGCCAGCGCAGCGGCAATTACAGAGGCAGCAACAATGATGGCGTGTTCCACAATGAACTCCTCCTTCAGCTATTTAAAATGTGTTTTTGCACGGTAAATTATTGGTTAATGATGGTCATCTTTTAACGCATTGGAAATGTACGACATCGACAAGATGGTAAAGATAAACGCCTGGACAATGCCGACGAAAACGCTGAATGCCAACCAAGCTGTCGGGATTACATATGGCACTAAAATCCCCAAAATGATTATCAGAATTTCCCCAGCCAGGATATTGCCGAATAAACGGAAAGAAAGCGTTACCGGCTTGGACACCTCTTCGATGATGTTGATTGGCAGGAACAGTATATTCGGCTCCAGGAAGTGCTTGAGATAATTAAAAAGTCCTTTGCTCGCAGCTCCGGCGACATGAACGACAGCGATGACCAACAGCGCCAACCCCAGGGTGGTGTTGAGGTCGTTGGTCGGCGACGTGAAACCAGGCACAAGCCCCAGCTCGTTCGCTACCAGCAAAAACAGGAATAGCGTAATGAGCAGCGGCGCCAATTTCTTGCCTTTCGGTCCCATGGCGGCCTCAATTTGCTCTAAAAGCGCCAAAATCACCATTTCCAGCGCGTTCTGCCAGCCGCTGGGCACCAGGCTTAAGCGTCGCGTGGCCAGAACAGCCAGGATGATGACAATGGCCATTGTCAGCCAGGTCATATACAGCGTATCCATATTGAACGCCAGACCGGCAAAATAGGCAACTTTGTGACCGCCAATTTCATGTCCTCCACCATGTCCCATACCTTCACCCCTTTCTTGCGTATTGTCGGTTGCTGTTAAACAGCTCTTTAGCTACCAGGACGGTGGCATTCAAAAAGATGACTATCTGGAGGGAAAATAATCCCGTCACAGCCGCTAAGAAGTTGATGGTTGTCAGCTTGAGGGCAAGGACAAGCGCTAGAGCAATAAACATAAGCCGCACCAGCCAGCCTGACCGCATGTAAGCCACCGCTTTGGCCGCCGGCATTTCCGCGCTGCGGCGCACCCGGTAGCAAAGCAGGCAAAAATAAATAGCGCTCACCGCTGACCCGAAGGCCAAGCCCCGAGCCCAATCGGCGCGTCCGGCCAACAGGGCGCCGCCAATGACCGAAAGCGCCAAGACGGCAATTTGCAGCAACGTGCGTCTTGCTTCAATAGCGTATTCCTGCATAAAACCCTACTTTCCCACAATCCGTTTATAGGTACTCCACAGACCGGAAACCATGCCAAGGACGATGCCAGCCACGGTGGCCCACGGATGGGTATTCAGCCAGTTGTCGACCATCCGGCCCCCGAAAAGGCCTACCGCCACCGATACGGCCATGTGCAGGCCGATGGTTCCGGCTAGTCCTAAGGCGGAAAAAAGCTGGCGTTTGTCGTCGTCCTCCATCTGCTTGCACCTCATGCGCGGATTACGAAAGTTAGTATGCCCTTTATCCGGTAATTTAAGACAATCCTAATTTACCTATATGACGAAGTATTTTTATTCGTCATAATTGGTATTAATCCTGCTTTTCTTTTTCGATAAAAACATTTTGGGCAAATTTAACAAAAGCAATAAAAACCTGGTTGACATCAGTCAGCCAGGTTTTGTGCATCCTTAATACCAAAGACCAACAACTTTCCAGTAAACAAGCCCAATTGTCAAATAAATGACGGTATGCAGTGCGGTTACTAGTAAACCTATGCTCCACCACGACTTTTTATCGTTGTACCCCTTGGCAAACAAGATGGGACCAACACCGTTGCCATAATGGGTTAGCGTCGAGGATACAACCATGAGAAAGAGTACCAGAAATACCGCTGGATAACGCGGCACATCAGTTGCGGCAATTACCGAGTAAGCCAGCGGAGCAAAAGAAGCGACATAACCGACGAGCGAAGCGAACAAGTAATGAGGAATGGTCGCCAGCAAAGCGACTAATGCTAATGTAGAATATACCCCAAGACCGCCCGGTAAGATAGTCTTAATATAGGCAGCCAGCCAAGTAAAGAAGCCCAGTTTCGTTAATGCCGTCGACAGGCCCATAATGGCGCCGAACCACATTAAACTGGCCCATGTTTCCTTGCTTTCAGCCAGGTCTTTCCAGTCGAGGATGCCAAAAATCAACATCAACGCTATACCCACAAAGGCTACGAGAGTTGCATCGATTTTGGTTACACTGCCTGTTACCCACAGGCCGAGGATGAGAATAAAGATTGCGCCGGCCAGCCATTCCTTGACCGTAACCTCGCCCAGTTTTTCCAGCTCTTGCTTGGCCGATTGGCGGACTGTTGCCAAGGATGTCAATTCAGGCGGATAGATTTTATATACCAAATAGGGTATCAGGAAAAAGCCGATAAAGCCCGGCAGGGCAGCCATCGTCCAGAGCGGCCAGGTTATCTTGACGCCCAATGTATCCTGCGCCAGCTTCACATTAAGCAAGTTGGGACCAAGTGCCGTCATAAATAAACTGCCGGTGGTCATGCTCATCAAATATAAGAGCAAGGTAATATAAGAACCAATCCGGCGCGGATTTTTCGTCGGACTGGAATCACAGGCCTCAAACACTCCTTCCGCCAGCGGGTAGACAAGACCGCCAGTGCGGGCAGGGGCTGTTGGCGTACTCGGACTAAGTAATAAGTCCATGAAGCCGAGAATGTAACCGATCCGCAGAGTCGTTTTGCCAAATTTACTAATTAAGATGAGTCCAACGCGGCGAGCTAACCCGGACTTTTTGAAGCCCACGCTGATCATGATGGCGACAACGATGAGCCACACGGTGCTATCGGTGAAGCCCACCAGCAAGTCTTTTAAAGGTACGACCAAGACCGCGGCGGCAGTCATGGTAACCATCAGCCATGCTGCCTCCGGCAACGATTGCACTATCAACCCGAGAATAGTAGCGATAAAAATACCGAACAGTTTCCAAGCGGTAGGCTTTAAGCCGACCGGTGCCGGCACCAGAAAGAAAATACTGGCCAGTACTACAGGAATAAGCAATCTTACAAAACGATTGCTGAACATCCAATTCCTCCCCATTCAAAGCAAGCTTATCTAACTGAACGGCAAATTAACTTCGCATTCGCTATGTTCCAAGTCCCCCCTCTGCTTTCAGCCCTGCCGTCGCCAGCAATGCCTCTTACAGAGCTTATTCTGGAAAATGCAAATGCTATTATTATTCAGGCCATAATTTTAGACAAAGCCAGCTGCAAACTAACCGACAAATAAGCGGGTTATTGCGTGCCTCGCAGAGCCTGTACGTTAATTGGGCCGCTCCCCAAATAGCCGCCCCTTAATGCGCGGGCAGCCATATTTTTTACTTTTCTGTTGTCGGCGCGGGGCAGCCAAACTGCTGGGGAGGGCTGTTTAGCAAGCCGTACCGCCACAAAATGGTCTCAACAATCCGCCCGGCCGCCTTGCCGTCGCCGTAAGGGTTGCAAGCGGTGGCCATACGGTGATATTCGGCGCTGTCGGTTAAGAGACGCTCCGTCTCGGCGTATACCCGCTCGCGGTCGGTACCAATTAACTTGACAGTGCCAGCGGCAATAGCCTCGGGCCGTTCGGTGGTGTCTCTCAGCACGAGGACCGGTTTGCCGAGCGACGGCGCCTCCTCCTGGATGCCACCCGAGTCGGTGAGAACAATGTGCGAACGGGCGATGAGATTAGCAAAGGGCTGATAATCCAGAGGGTCAATGAGGATGACGCGTTCGATACCGCCCAGTTCGGCGCTTACCACCTGCCGCACCAAGGGATTTTTATGGACCGGGAAGACAATTTCTACATCGTCATAGCGGGCCACGATGTCGCGCAGGGCTTGATACACCTGCCGCATGGGCTCTCCCAGGTTTTCCCGGCGGTGCGTCGTAACCAAAATCACCCGCCGGCCGCCTTCGCCTATCCCCGCCAGGGCCCCGTCGGCAAAACGGTACTCTTTGTTCACCGTGGCCATAAGGGCATCGATGACCGTATTGCCCGTGACAAAAATAGCATCGGCGCCCACTCCTTCACCCAGCAGGTTATCCCGCGCCGTAGCCGTCGGTGCAAAGTGGAGGTCGGTGAGCGCGCCCGTCAGCTTGCGGTTCATTTCCTCCGGAAAGGGTGAATATTTATGGTGGGTCCTGAGGCCGGCCTCCACATGGCCTACCGCCGTCTGATGATAAAACGCGGCCAGGGCGCCGGCAAAAGTCGTGGTCGTATCGCCATGAACAAGAACGATATCCGGCCTTTCGCGCATCAGTACTTCATTGAGGCCGTGCATGGCCCGGCAGGTAATATCAAACAGCGTCTGTCCCTGAGACATGATATCCAGATCGTAATGGGGCTGAATGCGGAAAAGATGCAGCACCTGGTCAAGCATTTCCCGGTGCTGAGCCGTAACTGCCACCACCGGCGTAATAAGCTCAGGATATTTACCAAGCTCGATCACCACCGGCGCCATTTTGATGGCCTCCGGCCGGGTGCCAAAGACAGTCATGACTTTAATAGGCGACAATCTGCATCACACTCCAAACCGCTTTTTTATCACTCTGTACTTTCCGCTTTCCACTTACCTCATACCTCATACCTCATACTTCATACCTCATACTCCATCCTAATAATTAAACAGGCGGGCCACAGGCCCGCCCATTTTGGTTCATCAATGACTTTTTACCGAATCTACGTCTTTAAGGACGCCGATTTTCTTCGCGCCAAAAAACGCCACCGCCAGCAGCACCACAATAATGAGCATGCCTATGACTTTGTTTACTTCCGTAAGCGCGATGGCGCTTAGTCCCAGGCAGCCGCTGATCACATACATCAAGAGCACCGCCTGCCGCTGGGTCAGGCCCATGGCCAGGAGGCGATGGTGCAAGTGCCCTTTGTCCGGTTTAAAGATTGGTTGTCCGCTAGAATATCGGCGAATAATGGCAAAAGCGGTGTCCATAATCGGCAGTCCCAGCGCGACAATGGGCACAACCAGCGCAATGGTGGCTGCGCTCTTCACCGTGCCGAGAATAGACACGGCCGCCAGCATATAGCCAAGAAACATGCTGCCAGTGTCGCCCATGAAAATTTTCGCCGGGTTAAAGTTATGATAGAGAAACCCGAGCGCACTACCGGCCAAGGCTGCGGTCAAAATCGCTACCGTCCAGAAATTCTGTTGGAGCGCCACAAGCAGGATGGTGATGGAAGCAATGGTCGAAACGCCTGCCGCCAACCCGTCTAACCCATCAATCAGGTTTACGGTGTTAGTCAGCCCAACCACCCATAAAATGGTGAGAGGAATAGAGAAATAATCGAGATAAATCATATCGCCGAAGGGATTGGTCAGCCATTCGATGCGCACATTAAACAGCAGCAGTACCATAGCGGCCACAATCTGACCCAGTAGTTTCACCCGCGCCGGCAATTGCTTAAGGTCATCGATAATCCCGACGACCAAAATCACCGTACCGCCCATCAAAAGGCCCATGATTTCCCGGTTAACATGCATGCTGGCCAGCACTGCCAGAACAAACCCAAGATAAATGGCCAGCCCCCCCAGACGCGGAATGGGATGGGTATGCACTTTGCGGGCATCAGGCGCATCGAGCGCCCCTGCCTTTATTGCCAGTTCCTTTACATGCGGCGTCACAAAATAAGCCACAGCCAAAGCTACGGTAAAAGCCACAACGTATGTCTGCACTGCGAACACCCCGTTTCTAGCAAAGCCCGATTTCCATCGGCACCATTTACTGGCAGAGGAAAGTCCAACAAACAGGAATATTGTACTCCGCGCCAGCAAGATGTGTCAAACGGCGGTTAACCGCCAAATTTCTCTTAAAAATTATTATTTTCATTACCAATAACTATATACATCCGAAAGGACAGCATGACGCGTTCATCCGCGGCCTAGCGCCGCCGGTTTAACCGCGAGAAGCCCGGTAAGTTAACGTCATCTGTTGCCATTGTATCATAACTATCGCCGCTTGTCACCAGGCCGGCAAAAAACGCCCGCGACAATACCCGGCTTAGTACAGAAATAACTCGCCAGTTTTGAAACGGCGAGTTATTTCTGTACTAAAATTTTAGTTATAAATTGTCATACCGGCAAGCTTTACCCATATGTCCTGTCAGTTCAGCCTGGATATGGTCGCGTACTGTCTGGACAACCGCAAGACACTTGTCAAGATCAATACCAGTGGCAACCCCCATTGCCTGAAGCATGTTCACCATATCTTCGGTTGCCGTATTGCCGGCAGCACCGGGCGCAAAGGGACAGCCCCCCAGACCGCCAACCGATGTTTCAAAGCTAGTCACGCCGGCCGCCAATCCAGCCAGCGTATTGGCCAGGCCCATGCCGCGGGTATCATGGAGATGTAAGCCTAATGGTATATTGGGAAAAGCGTTCTGCACAGCACGCACTAAATTATACACCTGCTTCGGATTAGCCACCCCGATGGTGTCGCAGAGTACTACCGTGGATATACCGCGCTGTAACCCTGCCTCGATAAGGCTGAGTACGAGGCCGTCATCCACCCGGCCCAGAAACGGACAACCGAAGGCGGTGGCCACATCGAGCCGCACCTTCAGGTCCGGCAGTTCCGAGGTAATACTAGCCAGTTCGACCAACGACTGGTCACGGGTACGGTTGATGTTTGCCAAATTATGTTTTTCGCTGGCCGAAATGACATACGCGACTTCACGGATACCGCAACGGTAGGCATTCTTGGCCCCTACCAGGTTTGGCACTAAGGCCAAAGGAACAAAATCCGCTTCTTGGTATTTGGCACAAACCGTTGAGGCAATTTCTGCCGCGTCAGCCATCTGGGGAATGGCTTTGGGATGAACAAAAGATGTAACTTCCATCTTACGCACCCCGGCGGCTATCAGCTGTGCAATTATTTGCAGTTTCACTGCCGTAGGAATAAAGGTCTTGATATTTTGAAAGCCGTCGCGGGGACCAACCTCCACCACTTCGACGCGGGAGGGAAATTCCATCATGTTTATCACCAGCTTATATTATTTCTTGTTCTTTTAGGGCTGCTATTTCTTCAGCGGTTAAGCCAAGCAGATCGCGATACACTTCATCGTTGTGTTGTCCGAGGAGCGGCGCAGGCGTACGGACACAGGGCTTGGTTTCGGACAGTTTCAGGTGGGTACCAGCAATCTTCATACGGCCGGCTTTAGGATGATCGATTTCGACGAACATTTCACGGGCGCCAGCGATATGCGGGTCATTTACCACCTTGTCAATGGTATTGATCGGAGCTGCCGGTATCCCGGCCGCAAGCAGTGCATCAACAACTTCATCCACCGTTTTGGTCATTGTCCAGGCCTCAACCAGTTTTTTCACTTCTTCGTGGTTCTGGACGCGCTTATAATTTTTATCAAACTCAGGCCGGAAAGCTAAATCAGGATCTCCCATGAGTTCACATAACTTTTGCCATAGTTTATCATTGGCGGCGCCAATAACTAAGCTGCCGTCCTTAGCCCGAAAGGAATCATAGGGATAAGTGGACTCATAACGGTTGCCAATTCGCTGCGGAATACGGCCTTCCACCAAGTAAATCTGGTTAATGATTTCCAGACTGGCCACGGCCGAATCAACTAAGGCCACATCCACTTTCTGACCGATGCCGGTCATATCGCGATAGCGCAAAGCTGCTAAAATACCGATTGTGACCGACAGGCCGGCAAGGACGTCAGCCATAGCGGTACCAGTACGGGTAGGTTCACCCCCAGGCCAGCCGGTGGTGCTCATCAGGCCGCTCATAGCCTGACCGATGATATCATAGCCTGGGCGGTCTTTATATGGTCCGTAGTGGCCAAAGCCAGATACGCAGCCATAAATGATCCGGGGGTTGACTTTTTTTAGATCTTCATAGCCAAGCCCTAGTTTTTCCATCGTCCCTGGCCGGTAATTCTCCACGACAATGTCGGCCTTTTTCACCATTTCGAGGAAAATTTCCTTGCCCCGGCCTTTAAGATTGAGGGTTATGCCTTTTTTGTTGCGGTTGAGATTCATATAATATGAACTTTCGCCGTTAACAAAGGGACCAAACTGGCGGCTGTCATCGCCTTTTTTGGGTACCTCAATCTTAATCACTTCCGCCCCCATGTCAGCCAACATCATGGTGCAAAAGGGTCCAGCCAAAACCCTGGTCAGATCGAGAACCCGTACTCCGTGAAGTGCTCCTTGGTATTCCATGACTAATCCTCCTAAATCGTCTTTTTCAGATATGGCACCAGTCCGCCCACGTTAACAAGTTCCAGGATATGCGCGGGGATTTTAGTGCCATAGTAAGTCTCCTGCCTGGTAACATTGCGAATAATGCCGGCCTCCAGTTCAATCTCGATGGTGTCGCCGTTTTGGATTTTATCGACATCGGCGCACTCAATAACCGGAATGCCAAGATTAATGGCGTTACGATAGAAGATACGGGCAAAAAATTTCGCAACAATGGCGCCTACCCCGAGGTACTTAAGCGTCAGCGGCGACGTTTCCCGACTGGAACCAGAACCGAAGTTGGCCCCTGCTACCAGGATATCACCGCGTTGTACTTTGCTGGCAAATTCGGGGTCAATGGCACTCATGGCATATTTTGCCGCCTCGGCAATACTGAGTTCCATGTATTGCGGCGGCGAAATTATATCGGTGTTGATGTTGTCACCGTATTTATGCACTTTTCCGCGTACTATCGTATTCATAAGCTCCCTCCCTAGAGAAATTCGCGCGGATCGGTAATGACGCCAGTAATAGCACTGGCTGCGACCGCCATTGGCGATGCCAGGTAAATGCCAGCATTTTTACTGCCCATGCGGCCAATAAAATTACGGTTAGTGGACGAAATGCAATATTCGCCATCGGCCAGCAAACCCGAATGCAGGCCCACGCACACGCCACAGGTCGGCGCCAGGATAATCGCCCCTGCCTCAGCAAGTATCGACAAGATTCCGTCAGCAGCAGCTTGTCGCCAAATTTCATGCGACGCCGGCGATACAAGCAGACGCACACCGTTGGCTACTTTACGCCCTTTAAGGACACGGGCCGCCGCTGCCAGGTCGTTATAACGTCCGCCGGTGCAGGAACCGATATAAGCCTGATGAATGACCTGACCTTTTACATTACTGAGTTCTGTGACGTTATCCACTTCATGCGGACAGGCGACAACCGGCTCAAGTTCGCTGGCATCAAAGCGGTAGGTTGCACAGAAAACAGCATCGGAGTCGCTGGCAAATAACGTATAGCCTTCGGTAATGCCGCGGGCCTTAAGATATTCCACCACCTTGGTGTCAGGCGCCATCAGGCCTGCTTTGGCGCCCATTTCGACAGCCATGTTGGTGATGGCCATACGTTCATCCAGGCAGAGGTTGGTAATGGCGTCACCTACATATTCCACCGCTTTGTAGGTAGCGCCGGCGTGACCGATCGTCCCGATGGTTTTAAGCGACATGTCTTTGGCCATGACGCCGTCGGGAAGACGGCCGGTCCACTCCACTTTGATCGTCTCCGGCACGCGCAACCATGTTTTGCCGGTCAACAAAATACCCAGCATTTCGGTAGAACCAACACCACTGGCAAATGCCCCCAGTGCCCCACCCATGCAGGTGTGGGAATCAGTGCCCAGCACCACTGTCCCCGGTAGGACGTGGCCATACTCTACCATAACCTGATGACAAGGACCGATGAATTCATAGTAGTTAGCCACGCCATGGGTTTTCGCCCAATCACGGGTAAATTTGACGATTTCGGCCTGCTTAATGGTCGCTGGCGGCGTATAGTGGTCAGAAATAATCACTACTTTATCTCTGTCCCATACTTCATCTTTAATTTCTTTCATTTTTTCGGCGATTTCCACCCGCGGACCAAGAATGTCGTCCATCATAGCCTTATCCACATTAACCCACAGAATATCGCCAGCCGTAGCAGTTGGTACACCTGCCGCCTTGGCCAGTATTTTTTCGGACATTGTCTTACCCATCGCAATCCTCCCTTAACAATATGCCAGGTTATAGGCCCCAGATACGATACAAACCTGATGCCGCTACCAATGTCATGAAAATTACGCCCGTTACAGCCACCAGGAACATTTGGATAAAGAGTTTGTTTTGGTCGGCAGCGGAAATGTGTGCATTGGCCGCATACGAAGCGAGGGCAAGAGCACCGCCGGTGGAAGCAGGGCTGATACCGGCCGTATGGGCCGTCATGGTAATGGCGGAAATTAGGTCAAGCGGCGAAACATTGCCGCCCAGTGAATTAATGAGGGCTGAAACAGTAGGAATGAGCGTCGGCATAACTACCCCGGAAGTACTGGAGAACCAGGACATGATGCCGGCCGTAAGACCAATAATCGGCGAAGCGGTTGCCGGTGTCATAAAGGTAGCTAAAAATTTGGCTAACATATCGATACCTTTTAGTTTAATAGCAATATTCATCAGTACACCAACACCGCAGACCAGAATAAGCGTTCCCCAAGGTATGCCGGCAATGGACTTACGTTCATCGGCAACGTTTAGCCATAATAGCACGACGCCGGTAACAAAAGCAACCAGGCCAACATTATATTTAGTCAGCAGTACGACTACCACCATGGTTACGATACCGGCCATGGTGATGAGCTGGTCGCGGTTAAAGGCCGGCAGATCTGACTGCTTTAGCACTTTATCGGATTTAATCTTATAGCCACCAAGAACAAGGTACAAAAAGGCGGCGAACAGCGTTTCACCCATAAGAGAATTGTAAAAGTATGGCAAGTCAATACCGGTTATTCCCTGCTTAGCGGCCAAAGTGATGCCAATAATCCCTGTCGGCGCAATCGGCGAAATACCGCCGGCGCAAGCCCCGAGAATGCCAATTGGCGCCAACAGTAAGGGCGAAATACCCAGTTCGGCTGCCAACGCCATACTGATGGGAGCAATCAAGGCCATGACGGGAATGGTGCCCGGACCAATAGCCGCGAGAAAAGTGGTAAGCAGATAAATAGCAATCGGAATCAGACGGGTCTGACGACCGGCCACGGCTACTACTTTGCGGGCAAACAGTTCAAGCGTACCGTTTGTCTGGGCGATGCTGAACAAGAAAGTCACTCCTAGCAGCATCATGAACAACTGAGTACTCCAGCCGTTAATGATATCTGCTTCCTTGAACCCCGCCAGCTTGCCCAGAATAAAGGCAAAAGCAATGGCAATAAGACCGGTATTAAGCTTGCGGAAAAAACCGATGGCAATGGCTAATACCAGCGCAATCAAAGACAATAGACCTAAATTCACAACTTTCCCTCCATTTCTGAAACGTAATATTGACACTAATTTGTCTGGCGCATCAGATTAAGTCCCCCCTCTTCTCACCTCCGCCGTTTAATTATGCAAAAAGCGTGCCACCGCCAAAAAAAAACAAATTTAGGTACGCCAAAACAAGTCCTTTTTTATTTTTGAAAATAAAAAAACGGCGGATTACGAAAATCCACCGCATCAGCAAGGCACTTTAAATTTTTTCAAATTAAATATTACTTTTTCATTTTTGGAAACTCCGTACCGCCCTGTTTGCGCCACAAAGTAGTACGACCAATCCCCAATCGTTTAGCTACCTGCTCATAGTCCTTCCCCGATTTTTCCAGTAAGATTTCAATGATTTTCTTCTCCACCTGGCTAACTGCTTCCTTAAGACTGCCGGACAAATTGACGCGGACCGTTATGCTATCATCCTCGTTAAGCGGGGCGTTGATGACCTTCTGCAGCATGTCCCGCCAGGCAGGTACGGGAAAATGAGCCGCCAGCACGGCCAGCCGCTCCATAAAATTGCTCAACTCCCGGATATTGCCCGGCCAATTGTAAGCCATTAACAGCGGCGCCAGTTCCTGCGCCGCCCGATTGTAATCTATGCCGGGCCCTAATCGTTTTTGTAAAAAGTACATAGCGAGAGGAAGAATATCTTCCGGCCGCTCCCGCAGCGGCGGTAGAGTAATTTTTAGTACGTTGAGGCGATAATACAAGTCTTCACGGAATTCCCCCTGCTCAACACGTCGATTGAGGTCTTTATTGGTAGCACTGATAATGCGAATATCGATGGGAATAATTTTATCACCGCCAACCCGCATGATTTCTTTTTCCTGGAGCACCCTCAGTAATCTGGCCTGTAGCGACGGCGCAATTTCACCAATTTCATCGAGAAAAATCGTACCGCCGTGGGCCAATTCAAATAGTCCCGGCTTGCCATCTGGGATACCGGTGGCCGTAGGCGGCATTGTTACGGTGGAACTGGCGGCTAAGCATGGCTTGAATTGCTTCTTCAAATGTATGACAAGTAAACTGCGGCCCATTACCAGTCCGGATAACTTGAGTCTGTAGCAATTTACGCTTAAATAGAGCTCTTTTAACAGGTTGGCGGCATATTCGCCCTCACAGGTCAGACCAATATGGTAGTCTATGATCACTCTCCCAAAGCTCATTGGGGTTGGTAACAGTCCGGTTGCGGGTCAGGCGGCGGATACTGATTGGTTATAAGAGTAACCAGAGACTGGCTGGTCGCCGCGTGGTACTGGTGCTTGTGTTTTATCTTCGGCAGACTGGGGAGACTGTTTGTGTTTACGCTGCTCATAGTAGGTAGACTCATTAATGCCGATAATACGCAGCACTTTGGCCGCATGGTATTCCCGACTTATCCACCTATCGGTAACAGCTATTTTGTCCGATAGCCGTACGTTGTCTTTTTTAGGAGATCACGCAGTATTGCGATTTCCAGATGTTTATCGCCTAAAAGTTTTTTAGACGCTCATTTTCGGTTTCGAGTTGCCGGAACTCCTTCCCTGAATTCTTTTTTTGTTGTACCGTTTTGATGTTTGATGTCATGTCTCGCCTCTCCTCTCGTGATTTAATTTTACTCTATTTTGAGACGAGACTCCAATTGGGTTAGGGGCTAAATAGGTAGCACTCTTTGATTTATCTTCGTCCCTTCGCAAGTACACAGGCTTTTGGCTCTGGGTACTCCACTGCAACTTAGTGCAGTGTCTCCCTGGTTTTCCCCTCCAGTCCTGTTACCAGGTTTCATCGGCCAGGAATTGTTCTGCCACCCACAACTACTTTATTTCATCCTTGTGGTTCCCCTTGTTTGAAACGACCTGCTAAAAGTACAGGATAGTGATGGGCTTCCCCGGTTAAGGTTGCTTGCCTTAACTTGAACGCATCCGTTCTAACCTCTCAGGTTAATCAGCTTTCGGGCTTTCCCACTTCATGCAAGGTTACCCACCTGAGCGGCCAACATCGGTTCGCTTTCGCTATGTTCCGAGTTCCCCCTGCAGCTTCCTTCAGACCTCGCCGTTACCAGCGCCACCCTTGCCCTCAGGTTGTTTTCCCGCTGATTAGGCAACAAGGCTTATTTCAGCCCATCGGCTCAGCAACCATGCCAGGCGAACACAAAAAATCCCATGCTGTACGACAACATGGGATGATATATTTAATTCTTATTATTTAATGCCAAGCAAATAGTAGGGGTTATTTTTAATCATGATCCGTATTTCATCCGGCGTAAGCCCGTGTTCCAGCAATGCGCTGATAAATTTACGGAATCCAACAATAGGGTCCTCATTAAACGTTTGCCCAAAATCACTGCTAAGCACAGTAGATTCTACCCCTACCTCTTTAATTTGCCGGGCAACTTCTGACACAGGCAGTTTCTGCGGCGAATTAGTGGCATAAAAACACCGTTCAAAGAATACTCCCTTCTTTGCCAGATCCTTTTGAATCTCAACTGGCATAGCAACAACTTCAAATTCGGGATGGGTTATAAGAATCTTCTTGACCCCCGCGCTTCTAGCTGCCTCTACCACTTTAATGCATTCGTCAACTGTAAGGTGTCCGGTCCCCAGGATTATTCCTGCCTTAGCTACCAACTCCAGTATTTCATAAACTTCAGGCAGAAGGTTTCCATCGCTGTCAACCACCTTAACCGCCTTGGCCAGATCACCCTTATGAAAACGAATATGGTTTTCCGCTGATATTGTCGGCAGCCATACTTCCTTAGCCCCTAAGGCGATTTCCGTTTCGACGGCAGCCGGGTTTAGGCCTCCTACGGAACGATTAAGTACTATGCCGCCATATACCTTTACACCCTGCCTGACACATTCTTGCACCAGCGCTGCGCGCGCCGCCGTCCCCATATAGTGACACTTTAAAAGAATGCCGGCCAAATTAGCCTGCTGCGCAGCTTTAGCAACTTCCAAATCAGACATCTTCCGCGGGATAACGTCAGGATTACTATGGATATGCATATCAATTGAGCCCTGAATAAGCTCAATTGCCTCGGGGGCTCTTTCATCCACCATGCTCCCCTCCTAGTCGTCAAGCACTTTCCCCTTGGTTTCCGGCAGGAATGCTACCGTAATAACTCCTCCGATAAAAAACGCCGAAGTAACAAACAGCGACGTGCCGATACCGAAAGTCTTTGCCAAAGTCCCTATAATGAATGGCGCCAAGGCGCTTACCCCACGACCAAAGTTATATACAAACCCTTGGGCCGTACCACGCACGCGAGTCGGGAACAACTCTGCCAAAAACGCGCCAAACCCGCTGAAATAGCCTGACCCGAACAAACCGACCAACGGTCCCAAAAGAAAGAGATAGAACGGATCGCGCAGACTGCCGTAGACCGGCACGAGAATTGCAGCAATGACTAGAAAAATGGTAAAAGCCCTTTTGCGGCCGTAGTGATCTGCCACAAACCCGAATGAATTATAACCAATCAAAGCGCCAATTTGCATTGCGAAAACCCATCCGGCCGTCTTGACTATATTAAGTCCAGCTCCGCCTTTTTCCAGCGGAGTGGATAAAAAGCCAGGCAGCCAGGTAAACAGCCCCCAGTATCCCAGTTGAACAAAGGAGACAAAGATTGCGCCAATGACTGTAAAGCGAAGCAAATCAGGCTTAAATATTTGGAAGAATGTAAAGCCATCGCCGGTTTTTTGTACCACCGGCGCAGCTGCTTTTGTCTTTTTGTTAGTAAGCCAAAGTTCAGGCTCCTGAGTATAAAATACTATGAAAAGAAACATTAGAACGCTCGGCACAACTCCGACAAAAAACAGTACCCGCCAGCCATATACAGGCAAGATTGCGCCGCTCAGCGCAGCAGCCATCATATAGCCAAGCGCCCAACCACCTTGCATAAACCCGGAAGCTTTCCCACGATGCTCTTTCGGCCACGTTTCAGATACCAACAGCGCCCCCGATGCCCAGGTTCCGCCCATCCCTAAACCCAAGAGCGTGCGATAAATGGCAAGTTCGGTTACTGAAGTCGCAATTCCGGACAAACCTGTAAAAACGGTATAAATTGCAACTGCTCCGGCTAAAGCCTTTTTCCTGCCGAAATAATCAGCTACAATGCCGAAAACGATTCCGCCAATCGCAGATGAGAACAAGGTAACAGATGCAAGCAATCCCGCAATAGCCGTATCGATATTAAATTCTTTCATTATGCTCGTCAAGGACATTACATATAAAAGAACGTCCATAGCGTCAAGCATCCAGCCGCCCATCCCGCCAATTAGCGCGTTTCGCTGCACCTTATTGATGGTCTTGTACCACTTTGGTTCGACTACTTGGTTATTCACTTTCTCTTCACCTTTCCCCTAAATTCTTCCAAATACTTCCAGTTTCGAAAGCGATTATTTTTTTATCAACTGGCAAGTAGGCTCAACAACTAATTCTATTAGCCGCGGCTTGTCCAAATCGGCAACGCCGGCAGGAACGATAATGGTTTCCCGGACTGAAGTCGCTGCAACGATTTTATCTTCTGCAACTTCCAGCACGCGGTCATGTCCGGGAATCACCACTTTCGCAATCTCTCTAATTCGGCGAATCGTTTCCGCGCTCGCTTCATTGTCCCACGACATCGCTACCTCGCCGGTTGCCAATTCATTAAGATTTTTTACCGCGTCCCCTGCAAGAACCGTTGTTGGCATTGTGTTGCTGCTCAGCACCAGGGACATGCATCCCGGAGTATGTCCGGGTGAATGAAGGGTTTTGACGCCAGGCGCTATCTCGATATCTTTGCTGACAGCCTCCAATCGACCGGTTTTTTCCAGGGCAGGAAATAAATACTTAGGGATTGGCCAGTCATCGGGATCGCTTAACACCCAGTTTATTTCGGCCTCATGCAATAGAATTCTCGCGTTGGGGAAAAAATCAAAATTCATTGCGTGGTCATAATGAAAATGACTTAGCACTACAATATCAATCTCATTCAGGCTAATACCGCGGTCTTTAAATCGTTTCGGCACCTCGCTTCTCTCCACCATCCCCCCCGTGTCAAAAACAATTTTACAGTCATTAACTTCCAAATAAACAACCGAACTCCAGCTCATATACCCTCTAGTCATTCTTCCGGGAAAGCCATGGAAAACGATGTCGACCTTCATTTATTCACCTCCCCCCGGCAGAATTTCCCGCATTTGCGGGCGGCTCACACATGTGCCACCGCCTTTTTTTGTCACCGCCCCCTCTGGCTACCAGCTATTAGTTCCCTTAATCGCTCGGTAATTACTTCTGATAGTTTTCTTGGTTCAACTTTCCTTGGTATACACCTCAAAAATCAAAAATTTGTCTGACCACCCAATATATTGACACTATTTATATAATTCCGGCTACTCATGTAAATTCCTTTCAGCGCACGCGATAAAGTGATAAAAATAACTCGCCAGCCATAAGGCGGCGAGTTATTTTGCTAATGTACACTTTACCACAAGCCGAGGACTTTCCACCAGATAGCGCCAATGCCCACCCAGATGACCATGTTGATCACCGAGATAATGAAGCCCAGCTTCCACCAGGTACCCTGGTCGATGTAGCCGGCGCCGAAGTAGATGGGCGCGGGGCCGGCGGCGTAATGGGTCAGAGACATGCAGAGGTTAGACATGAAGGCCAGCGCCAGCGCTACCAGGTAGGCCGGGGCGCCGGCAGCGACGGCCACCGAGGCGAAAGCGGCGTACATGGCCGTGATATGGGCGACCAGGCTGGCAAAGCCGTAGTGGGCGTACATGTAGACAACAAGCAAGACAAAGAAGGCCTGAATCCAGGGGATGCCGGCGATGCCGGCGCTGACTGTCTTGGCGAACCAGGGAATGAACCCTAATTTAGAGAGATAGTCGGCCAGACCGATAAGGCTGCCCATCCACACCATGGTGTCCCAGGCGCCTTTTTCGTCGAGAATGTCTTTCCACTCCAGCACCTTGGTAATCATCATCACCGCCACGCCCAGCATGGCAACGACGGTAGCGTCCAGTTTTGTGTACTGGGAAGTGCTCCATAACGCCAGCGCGCCGACAAAGACGAGGGCAACGATTTTTTCGCCCCAGGACATGGGGCCCATTTTCGCCAGTTCCTCGGCGGCCAGCGTCTTAGCTTCCGGCGTTTTGGTGATTTCCGGCGGGTAGAACTTATACAAAAAGTACGGCACGACCAGCAGGGAAATAAGGCCCGGAACCGCCGCCGCCAACGCCCACAGACCCCAGCTGATCTGGATGTTGAGCGTTTTGGCCGCCAGAAGGGCGATAAGCGGGTTGCCGGCCATCGAGGTCATAAACATGGCCGAGGTGATCGTATTGGCCTGATACTCGGTCTGCATCAGGAAGGCGCCGACTTTGCGGGCGGTAGGGCCAGGCTCGGACCCGAACGCCGTCGACAAACTTCTAACAATCGGAAACAGGATGCCGCCGGCACGGGCCGTATTGGACGGGGTAGCCGGACTGATAATGAGATCGCTGAGAGCCAGCGTGTAGCCCAGTTTCAGCGTGCTGTCGCCGATGGCCCGGATGAGCATGTAGGCGATGCGTCGGCCCAGGCCGGTCTTAATGAACCCCTTGGCAAACAGGAAAGCGGCGACAATCAGCCAGATAGTGGTATTGCTGAAGCCGGACAGCGCTTCGGCCGGTTTGAGTACGCCCGCCAGGGCAGTAAAAGTAATGCTGATAAATGCAACGGAACCGATCGGCAGGGGCTGCAGGATGAAGCCCAAAATGGTCGCCACGAAGATGGCCAGTAAGTGCCAGGCCTGCGGTTGAGGCCGGCCGGGACGGGCCACAGCCAGAGTGCGGCGCCGACAGCAAGAACGATAAGGCCGCGAACAAGATTGTTCATGAATACTACCTCCTAGCAAAATATGTATATAGTGCATATATTTTTACTATAGCAAACTCGCCGGCAAAAGGATAGCCCTTTTGAAGAATGTTTAGTAACACCAAAAGCGCTAGCCCGCCTTTTTAACAAAACTGCAAAAATATAGGGAATATAGGGAACCGCAGAGGACGCGGAGGAAATTTTTTACTTTAATCTTTAGCGCGATGAATATCGCGCTCTCTGCGTTGTCCGCGGTTGAATAACGGTTTTCATGCTTTGTGGTGCCAATGTATTGGCATGATTATCTTGGCGGCTAAAACATATAAACATATAATTTCTGATATACAAATAACAGGCGGGGAAGTTGCCCCGCCTATCGGTCTCCATTATCCCTGACCGTATTTGCTCCTAATCAGCGGTTTGATGCCGCCGCTGGCCAGGATGTTCATAATATAGTCGGACAGCGGCTGAGCCTTGGCAGTGGCACCGGTCGTCTCATTGACCACCTCACCGGTCGCAATGTTTACCGTCAGAACATCGCCTTTTTTCACCATCGCGCTGATATTCGGGCACACCAGGACTGGAATGCCCAGGTTGATCGCATTGCGGTAGAAAATGCGGCCAAAGGAGTCGGCCAGGATGCAGCCTACTCCGACGGCTTTCAGGGTCACCACGGCGTGTTCACGGCTGGAGCCGCAACCAAAGTTGGTAGAAGCAACGATGATGTCCCCGGGTTGAAACTCTTTCACAAAATTGGGATCGGCCCCCTCCATAGCGTGTTTGCCCACGTCTTCGGGGTCGGTCAGGTCCAGGTAGCGGCCGGGATAAATCTGGTCGGTGTCAATGTTGGCGCCGTAAACAAAGGCTCTTCCTCTAATCGTTTTCTCCATTGTCAGCACCCCTTAGTCCAAGTATTTAGCCGGATCGACGATTTTGCCCTCCAGGGCAGCGGCAGCGACAGCCGCGGGCGAGCCGATAAAGATTTCGGCCTTGGTATGGCCCATGCGGCCGGGGAAGTTGCGGCTGGACGCGGTTATACATGTCTCGCCGGCAGCAAGCATCCCCTGGTGCGTGCCCAGGCAGGCGGCGCAGCCCGGCGTGACAAAGGTAGCCCCAGCTTCGACCAGCGTCTGGATGTAGCCTTTTTCCATGGCTTCCAAAAAGACGGCCTTGGAAGCAGGAACGACGATGAAGCGGGTGCGAGGATGAACTTTTTTGCCTTTGAGAATTTTGGCCGCCACGGCCAGGTCTTGGACGCGCCCGCCAGTGCAGGTGCCAAGGAAGGCCTGCTGGACGGGCCGGCCGATATACTCGGTAATGTCGTGGACGTTGTCGACGCTATGCGGCGCTGCCACTTGCGGTTTGAGACCGGACACGTCGAAGGTGTGCTCGGCAGCATACTGATAACCGGGGTCGGTATGGAAGATCTCGTAGTCGCCCTTAACCTTGTCTTTAAGATATTCCAGCGTGATTTCGTCAGGCTGGATGTAGGACGTTTTGGCGCCCATCTCGGTAGTCATGTTGCACAGGGCCATGCGCTCCGATACGCTGAGCTGTTTGAGGACAGGGCCGGTAAATTCGACGGCTTTATACACGGCGTAATCGGCGCCCAGCGTGCCAATGACCTTGAGGATAATGTCTTTAGCATATACGCCTTTCGGCAGCTCGCCTTCCAGGTTGATGCGGACGATTTCCGGCACGCGGAACCAGAGATGGCCGGTAATCATGATCGTTGCCAAGTCGGTAGCGCCCACGCCGGTGCCGAACGCGCCGAAAGCGCCGTGGGTGGTGGTGTGAGAGTCGGTTACTACCAGCACCATACCGGGATAAACAAGGCCTTTGTCGGCCAAGACTTGATGGCACACACCCTGATCGACGTCCATCAGTTTGTCGATGCCCTGCTCCCAGGCAAACTCGCGGAACTGTTTCTGGTTGTCGGCCTGCATGATGGTCGAGGCCGGTGCATAGTGGTCAAGGAAAATGACAATTTTACTAGGGTCAAAGACCTTTTTCCCGCCCATTTCGAAGAACGAGCGAATGGTCTGGAGATAGAGGTCATTGATGCCGGCCAGGTCAACTTTGCAGTTGACAATTTCACCGGTGGCGACATGGTCCTTGCCGGCAGCCTTGGCCAGGATTTTTTCAATCGCGTGCATGCAAATTTTCTCCTCCCATATCAGGCATAGTTTTTAACCGGAAAAGTTTCAAGCCCTCGGAGATAATCATGTCAATAAACTAGCCATAAACCATGAAAACCGATTTTAACCGCAGAGGACACAGAGGCGCGATATCCATCGCGCGAAGAAAATAATTAAAAAATTTTCTCCGCGTCCTCTGTGGTTCCTATTTCCATGCTATTTGAGTGTTACCAGTTTTCAAGGTAAACTGCGGAGTTACACTAAGGATACGCTGTTATTTGCAGTGAGCGGCCGCCAGCGGAACGGTCAGGCTGCCCTGGGGCATAAGCGTGATGCTGGGCCGGGGGCCTAATTTCTCGTAAGCTAATTGCAGGGCTTCGTTAATATCTTTGGCCGGTGTAAACAGCAGCGTCCGGGCCAGTTCAGGGTCAAGGCCGGAAACGAGGATAAATTCCGCCTTCTTCATCAGCCTGGTGACGGCATAGGCCTTGTGGGCGCCGATTTGGAAGTTGGCCCGGAGCGCTTCCTCCACCGCCTGGGGCGTGCGATGCTGCTGCATGGTCTTCTCGTACAGCGCCGAACCCGATCCTTCCTCGCACTCGCCCAGGATAATGACGACCCCGCCTTCGCGGACGGCGCACCAGGCGTTGTCCATCGTCTTCTGGAGCTGGTAAACGTTGATGTCCTTGGGATAGCCGCCGCAGGAGGCAATGACCAGGTCGGCCTCCTTTTCCACTTTGACGCCGTAGACTTCGTCGACAAATTTGCAGGCTTCCAGGTGAGCCTGGATGTAGTCGCCGGCAAAGACCTTCAGGAATTCCTTCTTCTCGTTGAGCACCACGTTAAGCAAGAAGGAAGGGCGGCACATCTCGACGCCTTCCACCTGGTCCTCGTAGACAGGGTTGCCATGGAGCCGACCGATGACGGCATTGGGATCAAAAATCATGCTGTGGTTTTTCCGGATGGTTTCATACAGGGCCACGCCGGGCAGCATGGCTTTGCGGCCGCCGCCGTAACCGGCGAAGAAATGGTGGACGACACTGCCGGTACAGACGATGTGATCGGCCTCGGCCACCAGTTTATGGAAGTAGACTGGCGTGCCGCGGGAGGTAGTGCCAAAGTATTTGAACTGGCTTTCGTCCCGGCAGTCGCTGTTGTACATACGAACCCTTTTGGCCACTTCCGGCCCCACGGCCTCGACCATCTCTTCTTCGGTCATCAGCCGATGCGTGCCGAGGGAGAAAATGACAAACATATCTTTGTCGGGTACGCCGACAGCATTGAGTTCATTGAGCAAGAGCGGCATGAAGACATGGCTGTTGGCCACCCGCGTCGGGTCGTTGACGATAAAGGCCACCGTTTCGCCCGGTTTAACAATTTCCCGCAGCGGTTTGGAACCGATGGGATTACGGATAGCTTCCAAGATAGCCACCTCGGGGTCGGCCAGTACCGGCATGTCTTTTATTGTTAGCTCGCCGATGACAAGGTCGGAGTCTACCTCGAAATTGACCTTGCCGCGACCGTATTTGAAGGTATACTGCTTTAGAGCCAATTGTCTCACTCCTTGCAAGATAAATCTAATGTTTCATACTTTCCGACTACCTCATACCTCATACTTCATACCTCATACCTCATACTTCATACTTCACACCCCATACCTACCAAAGCCCCAGCACCTTCCACCACATTGACCCAAGACCTACCCAGACGATCATGTTGATGACCGAGAGGATGAAGCCTAAGCGCCACCATGTGCCTTGGGGGACGAAGCCAGCGCCGAAATAGATGGGCGCCGGACCGGTGGCATAGTGGGTCAGACCGGCGAACAGGTTGGAAACGAAGGCCAGCGACAGGGCGGCAAGGTACGGCGGCGCGCCGGCCGCTACCGCCACCGCGGCAAAGGCTGCGTACATGGCGGTCACATGGGCCGCCAGGCTGGCAAAACCGTAGTGGGAGTACATATAGACGATCAAGAGCAGCATCAAGGCCGGTAGCCAAGCAATACCGGCAATGGCGGCGCCGACGCTCTTGGCAAACCAGCCGATAAGGCCCAACTTGGCGAGATAGTCGGCCAGACCAATCAGACTGCCCATCCAAATCATGGTATCCCAGGCGCCTTTTTCCTCCAGAACGTCTTTCCACTCCAGCGCCCCCGCCCACAGCATGATCGCCACACCGATCATGGCCACGTTGGTGGCGTCGAGTTTGGTATATGTGCCGGTAGCCCACAGAATAAGCGCCAGCAGGAAGACAAAAGCAACTACTTTTTCGCCGTAACTCATAGGGCCCATCTTTTCCAGTTCCCGGCGGGCCAATTCTTTGGCCTCCGGCGTCTTGGCGATTTCCGGTGGGTATATCTTGTACAGTATGTAAGGAATCAATGCCAGCGAAATAATGCCGGGCACGGCCGCTGCCGCCGCCCACATGCCCCAGCTAAGCTGGATGTTGAGGGTCTTAGCGGCTAATAGAACGATTAACGGGTTGGGCGCGCAAGCGGTCATAAACATGGCCGACGTTACGGCATTGCCCTGAAAGACGGTTTTCATCAGGTAGGCGCCAACGCGGCGGGAAGTGGCGCCAGGCTCGGAATCAAAAGCCGACGCCAGGCTGCGCACAATCGGAAACAGGATGCCGCCGGCGCGGGCGGTGTTAGACGGCGTCGCGGGCGCGATAATCAGGTCGCTTAGCACCAGCGCGTAGCCTAATTTAAGCGTGCTGTCGCCGATCGCCCGCATTACCATGTAAGCGACCCGGCGTCCCAAACCGGTTTTAATGAAGCCTTTAGCAAAGAGAAAGGCCGATACGATGAGCCAAATAGTGTTGTTGCCAAAACCGGACAGGGCCTCGGCGGGTTTGAGCACTCCGGCCAAAACGGTAAAGGCGATACTGGTAAAGGCCACTGCACCGATGGGTAGCGGCTGCAGAATAAAGCCCAAAATGGTGGCCACAAAGATGGCCAACAAGTGCCACGCCGCCGGTTTCACGCCGCTCGGCGCCGGCGCAAGCCAGATCGCGGCGCCGACCGCCACGATGAGCAAAACGCGCATTAGTTTTTGATTCACACGCTTCCCCCTCCCTGTTTGGCTTTCCAGCAGCAATTAAACGAACGCCATTTCTCACCTCCCGCCTCAGCGACAAGCGCCGCCGTCTTATTTTTTAATAATGCAAAAACCGTGCCAATCCCCCAAATGGCAAATTTACTGACTTTTTCGGCAAAAGTGGTTGCAACTATGCGACAATTGTTTTAAACTTGTTTTAGAATGTTTCATTTTGTTTCAACGCAGGTGATTGCATGGCTAACATTGTCTTTCTCGCCCCTGACGAAGATATGTATCACATGGCGCTGGAAACACTGCGTCATGCCCATCCCGACATCAGGATTGAACGAGGCCTGCTCAGCGCCGGGGTGCGCATCGCCCGGAAGCTGGTAGAAGACGGCGTTGAAGTAATTATCTCCCGCGGCGGTACCGCCAGCGCCATTAAAGACGCCGGCCTGCCGGTCACCATCGTGGAAGTGCCGATTACCGGCTTTGACGTCATCCGCACCGTGGAACAAGCCAAGCAGTACGGGACACGCATCGGGGTCGTCGCCTTCCCTTCTATGGTCATGGGTATTGACTGTTTGGGCCCCATTCTTGGTGTCGACATCCGACAGTACATCATCACCGACGAGTTTCAGGCCGAAAGCCGGGTGCTCCAGGCTTTCCGGGAGGGCGCCGACGTCGTCGTTGGCGGGGTCATCACCGGCAAATCGGCCCAGAAACACCACCAGCCCTATGTTCTGATTAAAAGCGGCAGCGAGGGCATTGCCCAGGCGGCGGCCGAAGCCAAACGCATCGCAGCCGCGCGGGAACTGGAAAAGGCGAAAGCCAGCCTCTTCCGCACCGTTCTCGATTTTGCCTACGATGGCATCATCTCGGTCAACCAAGACCAGCGCATTACCATCTTCAACCCCATCGCCGAACGGCTTACCAAAATTGATGGTGCTGCGGCCATTGGCAAAAAAATAACCGACATATGGCCCGAACTGGGGCTGGAAAAAGTGCTGACCACCGGCCGGGATGAACTGGGCCAGCTCCTCAAGGTGAGCGGCACCAGGGTGCTCTGCAACAAGGTGCCGATCGTCGTCAACGGCAAACCGGTCGGCGCAGTGGCTACGTTTCAGGACGCCGGCAACATCCAGCAGATGGAGGCCCGCATCCGCCGCGAAATTTACGCCCGCGGCCATGTGGCCACCTTTACTTTCGAGGATATTGTCGGCGACAGTCCCCAGATCCGCCATACTGTCCATATTGCTCAAGAATTCGCCCAGACCCATTCGTCCGTCCTTATCCTTGGCGAAACAGGCACCGGCAAAGAGGTCTTCGCCCAGAGCATCCACAATGCCAGCGCCCGCGCCAACGGTCCCTTCGTGGCAATTAACTGCGCCGCCCTCCCCAGCCAAATCCTGGAGAGCGAACTGTTCGGCTATGTCGGCGGCGCCTTTACCGGCGCCAGCCAGAAAGGCAAGCCGGGGCTGTTTGAGTTGGCCCATGGCGGTACTATTTTCCTTGATGAAATCGCTGAGATGGACTATGTCACCCAGGGCAAACTGCTGCGCGTCCTTCAGGAGAAGAAAGTCATGCGGCTTGGCAGCGACCGCGTCATCCCGGTTGACGTGCGGGTCATTGCCGCCACCAACCAGAACCTCAGCCGCCTGGTGCGGGAAAATAAGTTCCGCGCCGACCTGTATTACCGCCTTAATGTGCTGCGCCTCAAGCTGCCGCCCCTGCGCGAACGGGGCGCCGATATCATCCGCTACGCCGAATTTTTTCTGGAAAAACACAGCGCCGCCCAAAACCGGCGCCTTGCATTCACTCCCGCCGCCCTCGAGCGGCTTGCCCGCCATCCATGGCCGGGCAACGTCCGGGAACTGCAAAACACGATTGAACGGATCGTCGCCGTATGCCGCCAGCCGCAGGTGGATGCCGGCCTGGTGGCGCAAATGCTGGAGGACGACGCTGACAGCGGCATAGAGGTAGCAGCGGCCGACAGCGAAAAGGAGCAAATCCGCCAAGCCCTGGCCATCGCCAAAGGCAAACAGGGTGAAGCAGCCCGCCTGCTTGGCGTCAGCCGCTCCACCCTGTGGCGCAAAATGAAAAAATTAGGTCTGCGTTAATAACCTAATTCACTTTTTAATTTGTCAGACTGCGTACCGGGGCCGGGATGCGCCCGCCGCGGGCGATAAAGCCGTCGGATTTAAAGGGATTGACGGCAATGATCGGACTATGTCCGAGCAAACCGCCGAATTCCACCCGGTCGCCCACCGTTTTGCCCGGCACGGGAATGATGCGGACGGCCGTAGTTTTGTTATTAATCACGCCGATGGCCGCTTCGTCGGCAATGATGGCGGCAACGGTGGCCGCCGAAGTGTCCCCGGGCACGGCGATCATATCGAGTCCCACCGAACACACGCAGGTCATAGCCTCCAGCTTTTCCAGCGTCAGACTGCCGCGCTCCACGGCGGCAATCATGCCGGCGTCCTCACTCACCGGAATAAAGGCGCCGCTTAGGCCGCCCACATAGGAAGACGCCATAAGCCCGCCCTTTTTGACGGCGTCGTTTAAGAGGGCCAACGCCGCCGTCGTCCCGGGCGCACCGCAGCTTTCCAGGCCCATTTCTTCTAAAATATGGGCCACACTGTCGCCAATGGCCGGCGTCGGCGCCAGTGACAAGTCGATAATGCCGAACGGCACACCCAGGCGGCGCGATGCTTCCTGCGCCACCAACTGCCCCACGCGGGTAATTTTAAACGCCATCTTTTTCACCGTCTCGGAAACCGTGCCAAGGTCACGGCCGCGTACTTCCTCCAGCGCCCGTTTCACTACGCCGGGACCGGATACGCCGACATTAATGGTGGTTTCCGGCTCGCTTACGCCGTGGAAGGCGCCGGCCATGAACGGATTATCCTCGACGGCGTTGGCAAACACCACCAGTTTGGCGCAGCCGAGCGCATCCCGGTCGCGGGTGAGCTCGGCTGTCTGTTTAATAATGTCGCCCATCTCCCGCACCGCGTCCATATTAATGCCCGCCTTGGTGGAAGCCACGCTGACCGAAGCGCAAACGCGCTCCGTCCGGGCCAGCGCTTCCGGGATGGAACGGATGAGAATCCGATCGCCCGCAGTATAACCCTTGTCCACCAGGGCGGAAAAACCGCCGATAAAGTTGACGCCCACCGCTTTGGCCGCCGCATCCAGCGCCTCGGCCACCGGCACAAAGCTGTCGGTGCGGCAGCTTTCGGCGGCAATGGCAATAGGCGTCACCGAAATACGTTTATTAATAATCGGGATGCCGTATTCGGCCTCGATGTCTTCCCCGACGCGCACCAGGCGGTCGGCCAGCCGCGTTATCTTATCATAGATATTGCGGCAGAAAACGGCGATATCGGGATGAGCGCAGTCGCGCAGGCTGATGCCCATGGTGATGGTGCGCACGTCAAGCTTGTCTTGTTCAATCATGCGGTTGGTTTCGAGAATATCGTGAAAAGTCAGCATGGCAAGCCTCCGTCCGAGTTAAATGCGGTGCATGATGCGGAAAATGTCCTCATGCTGCACCTTGATGTCCAGGCCGATTGCTTCGCCCCGGCTTGTCAGAATTTGTTGCAGCTCTTTCAGGCTGATAGTAGCTGCCGCCATGTCGGCGATGAGCACCATGTTAAAGAAGCCGTCGACGATGTTTTGATTAATATTTAAAATGTTGATATTATGATCGGCCAGAATATTGCTGACCATGGCGATAATGCCCACCCGGTCCTGACCGACGACGGTAATAACGATTTTCACGGTTTTTCCTCCTCTTGCCGCAAATAATGGGTTGAATTCAACCACAGAGATAATCATGCCAATACATTGGCACCACAAGTGATGAAAAGTAAGTTTTTGAACTAATCTAGCGCGACAACCGTCGCGCGCGTAGCCCTTTGCGTTCTTTGCGTCCTTTGGGGTTCCTTATTTTAAACAAACGCACTCGATGCCGGCCTCTTGCACCAGCTCCCGCGCCAGCGGGTCGGGATAGGGATGCTCGTAGACGATACGGCGGATACCGGCGTTAATGATCATCTTGGTACAGGCTGAACAGGGCTGATGGGTGCAGTACAGCGTCGCCCCTTCGATGGCCACGCCGTAGAGCGCCGCCTGGACGATGGCATTTTGCTCGGCATGCATGCCGCGGCACAGCTCGTGCCGCTCGCCGGACGGCACATGATAGGTGTCGCGCAGACAGCCCACATCCTCACAGTGGGCCAGACCGCGCGGCGCGCCGTTATAGCCGCTGGTCAGGAGCCGCTTATCCTTGACGATAACCGCTCCCACCTGTCGCCTGAGACACGTTGAGCGCAGCGCCACCACCCGTGTAATATCCATAAAATATTCATCCCAGGTCGGTCGGCTCACGCCATCACCATCCTTCCACGGAGCAATTTTGTTCTTTTTACGCGGAGTTAATACGATTATATCACAGCAGTTCAAGCTGTACCAGCAATTTCGCAACTAGTCGCCAGATTTTGACCGCGAAGATAATTTCATGCCTCACCTCATACTTCATACCTCATACTTCATCCTTATACCTCGTCCAACATAAAAGGACCGACTTCTGTCCAAGCTATATCTTGCAGGCATTCGAACACAAAAGGATGGTGAGATATGGATTGGCAGGAAATCATGCGCGACACCTGGCAAACTGCGTTAGTTTTCTTTAGTTTACTGCTCTTTGCGCGTTTTTTGGGCAATACCCAAATCGGTCAGTTAACGTTTTACGAGTATGTCAGCGGTATCACTATCGGTTCTATTGCGGCCAACGTGGCTGCTTCTGAACCTGATAAAGTGTGGAGCCACTTCTATGACTTGGCGTTATTTGTAGCCCTTACCTATTCTATATCCTACCTTACCATAAAAAGCCGGCCGCTCCGCAAACTGATCGAAGGCTCCCCGACCGTCGTGATCGAAAACGGGCGCATTATTAAGGAAAACATGCGCGGCCTGCGGTACGATTTGGATGAACTGGCCGGCCAATTACGCCAGCAAGGCATCTTGGACCCGTCAGAGGTGCAATACGCCATCATCGAAACATCGGGTGAGCTGAGTGTGATTAAAAAGGCCGACTATCAGCCCCTGACCAAGAGCGATTTGGGAATTCACCTGCCTGACCCGACTTTTCCGGTAGAGCTCGTGATGGACGGCGAAATCATTGAACAAAACCTGCGCAAACACAACCTGACAAAGGACTGGCTGGCAAAGCAGCTCGCCGTCCGGGGCATCGCCGACGTATCCGAAGTGACCTACGCCGCCATCGATTCTAAAGGTCAACTATTTGTCAGCGTCAAAACTCCTGCCAACAGGCAAAATAATAATTAGCGCTACAAATAAAAGCGGTTGGGAGCTTCACCTTCCAACCGCTTTTATTTGTAGCCGATAACAGACTGCCAATAGGTCGCTTCCCGGCTTCGCACGCTATTTATCTATATCGATATTCTCGGCATGACTATGGGTGATTTCGCCGGTTGTTTCAATCAAGCCCGCGGACTTAAGCTCTTCCGCTACCGAAAACAGCGACTGCCGTTTCTTTTCCGGCAAAGCGCGGACAAACCGGTTAATTCGGCTCGGCGACACTTTCGCCTGAAAACCCGCGCCAGCGTATCTGATATGGTTTTTCGCCATAATGCTCCCCCTCGCTTAAGGTTTTGCTCTTCTATTCGCTAAGTCCCAAAACGCTTCTAGTCGCGTAATAATCCCGGCGCTGCCGGTATGCTCGTCAATATTAATAATGATATATGGTTTATCGCTTTTCCGGAAAACATGATGTTCTAGGTATTCATTTACCAGCGAATCCGGACCACAGCCAAAGCTCGACACCATAACAATGCCTGCAATATCGCTTTGCCGACAAAAATAGCGAGCCGCTCCGGCGATCTTGGCCGATAATTGCCAGTAGATGTCCGGCGCAAAGGCTTTAGCCTCATCGTAGAGAACTTTGCCGCCAATGTTATCGGGAGTAACAATGACCGCCCCCTGGGCTGTCAACGTACCGATTATGTCTTTGCCAAACAATGCGTCCTTCAATAAGTAATTGTGCCCGATGACGGCGATGCGAGGCCGGGGTGATTGCTCTTGGGAAGGCAACTGGGCTCGCCATGATTTTAGCGACCGGTTGTACGCCAGCTCCCCGGCTAGCAAAGATAAGTCTAGCGCCCGGCAAGCAGCATAAACGGCCTGAACTTGCGCGGCCAGCGACTTGGTTTCGATTGTGGGGGATATCAACCGTTCAGCGGGCAAGTTAAAGGTATTTCTGACTATATCGGGCAGGCCGGCAAATTTGGCGCAGAAATAAAAATGGCGATGGTACCGGACAATCCGCGGGACAAAGATATGGCTGCATTTATCTAATAAGGAAGCAACATGCCCCAGATATACCTTTAACGGCAGGCAGGATTCATCAATCGCAAGTGACGTACCGTAATCTAACATGCGTTTGCTGGTTTCACCGGATACCATAACTTGAACTCCCAAATTCTGAAAAAAAGTGGTCCATAAGCCGCCAAATTCATGGTATAGCAGCGCCTGAGGGATCCCGACATTATCGAACATATTATTCATCCTTTACCAAGAAAAAAGTTGCCTGCCATTAAAAGGGAGGTAGTTCTGCTACCTCCCTTGTCGGTTATTGGTCTTGGTTTGTTAGTTTGTTCTCTGCAGTAGAACTAAGGCGGCTGTTGAGTTGCGCGATATGACGATCCATGTCTTGGGACATTTGTTCAAACATTGTCTTAGCGCTTTGATCGTCAGTAGCGGTAGCGAATGTTGAGTAAGTGCCTTTAGCGGCCTCCGCGGCGGCAATGGCTTTCTCCAAATCTTTTTTTACGGTCATAATCTAGCCCCCTATCATGAAGTGTTGAGCGATGCGTTAATATTTTTTGCAGGCCGCACGTATTTATAAATGGAAAATATAGAGCGTTACGGTTAATTTTCCCGTTTTTGTTTTTTCCGTTTAATGCAGTCGACAAACGCCTCAAGGCGGGTAATAACGCCGACGTCACTTGCGTGTTCATCAAGGCTAATGGTGAGCAGCGGCAACTCATAGTCCCGCGCGATGTTTTTCAGCGCGTACTCGGCAACCACCTCGGGCATACAGCCAAACGGGTAGATATGGATTATGCCGTCGTACCCGTTCTTGGCGCACCATAAAGCGCCGCCAACCGTTCTTAAGCCTTCACCGCCGACATGATAGTTAAGATAAGGCCGCGCCTTGTTTAGATAGGCCGTCTCTTCATTATGCAAGCCCAGCGCCTGCAGCATGGTATTTAAAAACACCCAATCACCGGTATAGACGAACCGCTTAACCTCTATCCCCTGTTTTATCAGTACATCTTCGATGGCATGATTCACATAGGGTTCAAGCAAGACATAAAACTCGCCGACAAGGCCAATTCTAACCGGCTGTTTGGCGGACTCCCCAACGGCCCGCACCAAGTCAATCACGGCTTTTTGCTTATAGCTTATATCGCTGAAACTCAGGCAACCGGCAAAACTTTGCGCCGCGTTGTTGCAGATGGCAATCAGCTTATCTGGACAATCCGAGCGTGCGCCGTAAAAATTCTTGGCGCTGCAGATAGCATCAAGAGCTTTAAGCGTCTTTACGGCCAGCATGATGTTTTTTAAAATGTCCCAGCGGTTAACGTGCGGGGCGACCTGCCGCAGGAAGCGGTAAATACTGCTGAAAAGATTATTGGTGTCGATAGTATAAAACCGGACGTCTCCGCGCTTGGCCAACTCAATTTTCTGTACGGCGTTGTAAAAACCTAAACGGCATTTACCGGCGCCGCATACGGTTAAAAAAGTATCAGCGCCACGGTCGATACTTTCCAAAAAATTACCCATATTGATTTTGTATGGCAAACATACACCCTCCGGGGAATAGAGCGAACCCAGCTCGATCGTTTTTTTCGTAATCGGCGGCGCCTCAACCACTTCAAGGCCCAGGTTGGTTAACATATTGTAAACTGGAATACTCAGATACCCCATATGGGGGTAAGTAACTTTCAAATTATCAACCTCCTTATATTTCCACCGCGACGGCATGGGCAATGCAGGGAATGGATTCCTTTTGCTGGTACGAAGTAGGGCTGTGCAGGCTGCCTGTACCGATCAATAAAATTTTTTGCAGTTTACGCGCTAGCATCATTTGATAAAGATAACCGGTAAATACTACCCCGGAACTGGCGCAGCCGCTGGCGCCGGCGTGCGCGTCCTGGTCCTCGCGATAAATCATGCACCCGCAGTCTTCGTAGTTTTGCGATATATCCAAGCCCTTTTCCTGCATAAGTTGAATAACCAAAGTTTTGCCAACAACCCCTAAATCGCCGGTAACAATCAGGTCATAGTAGGCAGGCTGCCGTCCCGTGTCTTGAATATGCTGCCAGAGCGTGTCAACAGCCGCGGGAGCCATCGCCGGACCCATGGCGTTTGGGTCTTTAATCCCCATATCAATTATTTTCCCGACCGTTGCCGCCGTAATGCGCGGCCCGCTACCTGCATACGCTAGTACCACCGCCGCCGCCCCCGTAACTGTCCACTGCGAAACAGGCGGCCGCTGCACCCCTAATTCAGTAGGAAAACGGTATTGCCGTTCAGCCGTGTCATGGTGGCTTGATACGGCAACGGCCACTTTATTGGCAAAGCCGCCATCGAGCAGTACGGCGCCAAGCAGCATGCCCTCCGCCAGCGTCGAACAGGCGCCGTATAAGCCTAAAAAAGGCCTTCCCAAACTTCGCAAAGCAAAATGGGTGGCCATCAACTGATTGAGCAGGTCACCGGCCAATACATAGTCAACAGTAGCGATGGTGCTGTTTTCTTTTGCCACGGCTTTGCGGATAGCCCACTCGAGCATATAGGATTCACATTTTTCCCAGCTATCTTGATTATTTAAGTTGTCGGCCATCACTTGGTCAAAGTATCCCGCCAGCAGCCCTTCCCCTTCCATCGGGCCAACGATGTTGGCGGTACTGGTAATAATAGGTGGAGCACCAAAAATAATACTTTGCTTACCTTGCTTTTTGTTCAAAGTTAGCCCCTCCGATCTTATCACCCAGCAGCTACGCTATAGCCAACGGCCGCTTGATCATGCTGTCGGGTTTTTTCATGCCGGCGATTACCACCATTTCCCCGACAGCTATTTTTAGTATTGGCCAGGGCAATAAAATAATTCTTGGCCTCTGCATCTGCAAGGCCAAGCAGGCTTGACTCATTTAGAAAATTGACTTATTTATCACAGAAACAATCCTGACAAATCAAATTATCATTTTTCATCGACAACAGTATTCATTCGCAAACAGAATAATTACTATTTCAACTATATATTTTACTCATATGTAACCGTGCGATACAATGAAGCCAAACAATAGCCAACGGAGGTATCGGTATGAAGCAAAAAGTATTTATTTCCGGTTTAATTCCGCAGATTGCTTACGAAATGCTGTCGCAGGAATTCGAAGTTACCATGCACCGCGACCTGCGGCTGTTATCGAAACAGGAGATCATTGAAGGCCTGGCCGGAAAAGATGCCCTGCTCTCGCTGCTGTCCGACCCGATTGACGCCGATGTCATTGCGTCCAACCCCAAGCTGAAAATTATCGCTAACTACGGCGCCGGCTACAATAATATCGACGTGGCGGCCGCAACGGCCCGCAAGATTCCGGTGACCAATACGCCTGGCGTCTCGACCGACGCGACGGCTGACCTGACTTGGGGCCTCATTATCGCCATTGCCCGGCGGATTGTGGAAGGCGATAAAAACACCCGGGCCGGACGGTTTACCGGCTGGGCGCCGCTTTATCACCTGGGCGTGGAAGTCAGCGGCAAGACGCTTGGTATTGTCGGCATGGGCAATATCGGCAAGGCGGTAGCCAAACGGGCCAAAGGGTTTAACATGCCGGTAATCTACTATTCGCGCACTCGGTTAAGCCCAGAGGTGGAAAAAGAACTAAACGCCGAATACCATGACCTGGACTACGTTATCAAGAACGCCGATTTTCTTACCTTCCATGTCAGTTACAGCCCGGAGCTGCATCACCTGATCGGCGCCAAAGAGCTGGCCAGCATGAAGAAAACGGCGTTTCTTATCAACGCCGCCCGGGGCCCGATTATCGACGAACAAGCCCTGCTCACCGCCCTGCAAAATAAAACCATCGCCGGCGCAGCCTTGGACGTATACGAGTTTGAACCAAAAATTACGCCGGGACTGGAAAAGCTGGACAACGTCATCCTCTGTCCGCATCTTGGCAACGCAACGGTGGAAACGCGCGAGGCCATGGCGCGTATCGCCGCTGAAAATATTATTGCCGTACTGCATGGCCAAAAGCCCCTCACCTGTGTCAACCCGCAAATTTACGCCTAACGGATTAATCAAAAAAATGATGCCACCTTCCCAATCGGGAAAGTAGCATCATTTTTTAATCGAGTAATATATCAGGGACGGGCGATGATGAGCTTTACAATTTTCCCTTTTACGTTCTTGACGTCCTCGATATGGATACCGGCAGCAATGACATTTTGCACTGTGTCTCGGTTAATATTCGAGCCGATCAAATACAGCGAAACAGGGTTTAACAAATCCATAAGCCAACCCAGCAGCGGATTGTCGCTCCGGACATGCTCCAGTAAAATTATTTTCCCGTTTTTTTTGCACACCCGCTTTATTTCACGCAGGCCTTGCACTGGGTCCGGAACCGAACAAAAAACACAGGTGGCGACAACGGTATCGAAAGTTTCATCGGCAAAACTCATTGCTTGCGCATCCATCTCTAAAAGCTTTACCGGAACCTTGGCCAGCCTTAGTCGTGCCTGGGCTTTGCGCAGCATGCCAGGACTAAAATCAATGCCTGTTACCTCGCAGTCCCCCTGATAAAAGGGCAGGTTTTGCCCGGTACCGACGCCCACTTCCAATACTTTGCCTTCCGCCAGTTCGATTGCTTGCCGACGCAAACGCGGTGAGATCATCTTGTCCATCCAGTCATAAAAAAGCGCCGTCCGATTATACCGCCGCCGGATGATTTCTGTTTGACTGACATTATGAACTGCCATACGCTTCCCTTCTTGCCGCACAAAGTTAAATACACTTACAATTATATACTTAACAGGCTGGATAATAAATATTCGGAAAACCCTAAGCGCTTATCGCCGGCAAAAAAGCGCGGCCGTGCCGCGCTTTTTTGCCAAGCTATTACTGATTGTTGCCGCTGGCCGCCAGGCCGGGGCAGTTAACCGCATTGCCGCCCATCATTCCAGAACCCATGCCGGTCATCATCTGCTGCATCATGGGCGCCATCTGGGTCATATGTTCATTCATGAACTTAGCTTGTTCGGCGGTTATGCTGCCGTTTTTCACCGCCTGGTCAAGCATTTGTTTGTGGAATTCGAGCATTTGGTCGACATTCATCATCGGCCCTGCCGGAGGCGCCGGCTGAGCCTCCTGGGCATAAACAAATGCTGCGCTAACCACCATCACCGCCACAGCGGCTACTGCGACAATCCATTTTTTCATGTTGTTCAACCTCCCTAACTTTTGTTTGTCTATACTATACCAAGGCATTGTGAAGATCTTATGAAGAAATTTTGAAAAAATGATGGAATTTGCCGCCGACGCAAAAATCCCCGGCCGCAGCGCTGTGCGGCCGGGGAGTGCCGTCAAATAGCCAAATATTACTTAGTGCCAAAAATACGGTCGCCGGCATCGCCAAGGCCGGGAACGATGTAGCCGTGGTCATTGAGGCGCTCGTCGACCGAGGCGGTGTAAATCTCAACATCGGGGTGCTGCTCATTGACCAGGTGCACCCCTTCCGGAGCGGCTACCAGGCACATGAGCTTAATGTTTTTGGCGCCCTTGCGTTTCAGCATGTCAATGGTAGCCACCGAAGAACCGCCGGTGGCCAGCATGGGATCGATAACAATAAAGTCACGCTCGGAAACGTCGGTTGGCAGTTTGCAATAATACTCGACCGGTTTTAGCGTTTCCGGATCGCGATAGACACCGACATGGCCGACTTTGGCCGCGGGAATGAGCCGCAGCACACCATTGACCATGCCCAAACCGGCCCGCAGAATGGGCACAACCCCCAGCTTCTTGCCGGTAAGGACCTTGCACCTAGTGCGGGCGACAGGCGTTTCGATCTCTGTTTCCTCCAGCGGCAGATTGCGGGTTAGCTCATAAGCCATGAGCATGGCGATTTCCTCTAACAGTTCCCGGAAATCTTTGCTGCCGGTGTTTTTGTCGCGCAGCAGCGACAGCTTGTGTTGAATAAGGGGGTGGTCAATCACTTTTACCTGCATACACACATCTCCACATATATTTAATTTTTTCGCTTACCGCTATAAGTTGGCATAAAGAGGATATTTGGCGCAGAGCTGTCCCACCAAGGTGACGGCTTCGGCTTTGGCCCGGCTGTCGTCAGGATGCTTGAGCACCATGGTGATGATGCGCGCAATTGTCACCATGTCTTCCTCCTTCATGCCGCGGGAGGTAACGGCCGGCGTCCCGATGCGGATGCCGCTGGTGACAAACGGACTGGCCGGGTCAAAAGGAATGGTGTTTTTGTTGACCGTGACGCCCACTTCATCCAGCAGCCGTTCGGCCTCCTTGCCGGTGAGATTGAGGCTCCTGACATCTACCAGCAGGAGGTGGTTGTCGGTACCGCCGGACACGAGGGTAAAGCCGGCGGCCATGAGCTCTTCGGCCAGCGTCTTGGCGTTTTTCAGGATTTGGGCCTGATAAAGGCGAAATTCTTCGGTCATTGCCTCTTTCAGCGCCACCGCTTTGGCGGCGATGACATGCATAAGCGGCCCGCCCTGGATGCCGGGGAAGACGGCCTTGTCAATCGCCTTGGCTAGCTCCGCCCGGCACATGATCATACCGCCGCGCGGTCCGCGCAGCGTCTTGTGGGTCGTCGTTGTCACCACATCGGCGTGAGGAATGGGGCTGGGATGCAGCCCGGCAGCCACCAAGCCGGCAATATGGGCCATGTCGACAAACAGGATGGCGCCCACCTCACGGGCAATTTCGCCGAGCTTGGCAAAGTCAATGATGCGCGGATAGGCGCTAGCGCCGGCCACAATCATCTTGGGCCGCTGGCGGATGGCCTCGGCGCGGACGGCGTCGTAATCGAGCTGCTGGGTAGTGGGATTAACGCCGTAGGGAATAACTTTGAAATATTTGCCCGAGATGTTAACCGGGCTGCCATGGGTAAGATGGCCGCCGTGAGACAGGTTCATGCCCATGATGACATCCCCGGGCTCCAACAGAGCGAAATAGACAGCGGTGTTGGCCTGCGCGCCCGAATGCGGCTGAACATTGACATGTTCGGCCCCAAACAGTGCTTTAGCCCGCTCAATGGCCAGATTTTCAACAATATCCACATATTCGCAGCCGCCATAGTAGCGGTGGCCGGGATACCCCTCGGCGTACTTGTTGGTTAGCACTGATCCCTGGGCTTCCATTACCGCTTTGCTGACAAAGTTTTCCGAGGCGATAAGTTCCAGTTTGTTTTGCTGGCGCTGACGCTCCAGGTCTATAGCCTGAGCGATTTCGGGGTCAATTCCGGCAAGTACGTTCAAAACTGCTTCCTCCTTCGCCGCTGATGTTTAGCTCTCTAGGTCAACCGGCCATTCGTAGACAGCACGAGCCCCGCCGATAAGTTTCGGCCGGGTGCGCGCCGCCGTTACCGGCGCCTGGCCGATAAACTTTTGCTGAAGACGGACGGGTACCGCGACCCGCCTGAGATGCATACCAATTAGCGTGGCGCCGATGTCCAGCCCCGCATGGGCCGCTATCGTCTCAACCACCACCGGATCGGCAAACTGGCGCATGGCCCGTGCCGCCAAAGCACCGCCTGCCTTGGGCACCGGCACGACGGTGACCTCTTCAAGACCGTACTGCTCCATGGTCTGGCGCTCGACGACAAGGGCCCGGTTTAAGTGTTCACAGCACTGAATAGCCAGTCTCACCTGAAACTCGCCGGCCACGGTCATCAGTCCGGCTAAAATTTCCTGGGCCACCGCGTCCGAACCAGCCGAACCGATTTTAGCCCCTTGCACCTCACTGGTGCTGCAGCCAACAACCAGAAGCTGCCCGGGCGCCAGGCCGGCCACCGTAATGAGCTCCCGGACCGCCCGCTCGGTCTGCGCGCGAATGGTCAGGCTGTCGTCCATAAGTCATCCCTCCGCCTATTCTTCTTCCAGGCTGGCGATCTGGCACACCCGCCGGGCATGACGACCGCCGGCAAACTCGGTGGCGAGCCATTTGGCCACGATGGCCCGGGCCAAGCCCGGTCCGATGACCCGCTCGCCCATGGTGAGAATATTAGCGTCATTGTGTTCCCGTGACATCTGGGCCGAATAGACGTCATGGCATAGAGCCGCCCGGATGCCCTTAATCTTGTTCGCGGCGATGGACACGCCGATACCGGTACCGCATATAATAATGCCCCGGTCACATTCGCCGGTCGCCACCGCTTGGGCGACGCTGCGGGAAATGTCGGGGTAATCTACCGAATCGGTCGAGTAGGTGCCAAAATCGCGGTAGGCGATTTTCTCCTCCTCCAAAAACCGTTTGATTTCTTCCTTAAGGCGAAATCCGCCGTGATCACTGCCGATCGCTACTAACATTCGCCACGCACTCCAATTCCTGTCCTATTTTTCCCTTTCTTGTTCTGCGGCGCCGCCGCCATCTCCTGCTAACGCGCGGATTTTTTCCCAAACTTTAGCTAGTATCGCCTCAATCTGGCAGGCGCAAGCCTCATATTCCGCCTCATCGCCGCCGAACGGATCGGCCACATCGCCGGTTTCGCCGGCAAACTCGGCCAGCGTAAACGTCTTGCCCGCCGCTTGGGGCATAGCGCGCACCAAGGCCTGCTTATGCGCATCCGTCATCGTCAGGATAATGTCGGCTACCTGCACAAATTCAGGTGCGACCTGCCGCGACCGGTGGGCAGACAAATCCAGGCCGCGCCGCTTCATGACCGTCTGGGCGCCATGGGAAGCAGGCAGCTCCCCGCCGGCCGCCAAACCAGCCGACAGTACCTTGATGCGGTCGGTCAAGCCACTTTCTTTGATTTTCGCGGATAAAAGCGCCTCAGCCATTGGACTGCGGCAAGTGTTGCCGGTGCACACAACCAAAATACGCAGCATATTTCTTTTCAACCCCTAAATAGTATGTCCGCTCCGTTTGCATCATTTTCGCTTTACCTACGGCTATTCCCTGCTTTTCACCACAGCGCCGTCCACAGGACATGCAGGCCGAGGGCAATAAGGGCGGCACCGCCGATTGCCGCCGCCCGTTCGCCGATAAATGCGCCGACCCGCCGCCCGAGCCCCAGACCGAAGACGGCGATAGCAAAAATAACGGCACCAAGGATAACGCTTAATTTAATAAGATCCACATCCATCATGCCCAGGCTGAAGCCGGCCGCCAGCGCGTCAATGCTGACGCTGACCGCCAGCATGACCAGCGTCAGTCCCTGCAAGGGGTGACTGGCACTACCCACGGTGTCATCGCCGGCTCTTGTTTCCTTAATCATATGCAGGCCTAAGCCGGCCAGCACCAGCGCGCCCAAGGCACTGGCCCAGTTTTGCACCGCGACTGCCGGCAGATCAATATGGTAGGTGCTCACATGTTCGACCACCGCCCCTAACCAGTGGCCCACATAATAGCCGGTTAGAATCATAATAATGTGAAACAAGGCAAAAACAGCCGCCGACTGGACGATAACCCTCAGTCTGACCCGATTCATACCAATGGGCACGGCCACGGAAAACAAATCGGTTCCGAGCGCCGCACTCAGCACGAATAGTTCCAAAACGCTCAATCCTCCCACCTCCATACGGTAATGTATATGAGCGGGAGGTGAGAACTTATCCTGGAAAATTCGTCACGCTTGCAAAATACGGTAGCCGGCCGCTTTGCGCAGCCGGTTCATGACCGCCAGGCCAAGACCGCTCTCGGTAATGCCCTCGGCATAAATAACATCTACCGGGCAAGCGTCAAAATGGCGCAGCGCCTGGTACAGGTTAGCGGCAATCGCGGCGGCATCGTCCCGCGGGCCATACACGGCCTTAACCACCGCCGATGGCAATAGCGCCGCCGTTTCCGCCGAAACGACCGCCCCGACCCGCCATCCCGCGGCCAGCGCTTCCGTCACTTTGCGCCGCACCATGGCGGCGGCGCCCGCTCCTTCTACCAGCGTCATCGGCGCAGCCGGCGCATAATGGGTATATTTCATCCCCGGCGAACGAGGCGTGGCCGTACTCTCGGCCAGAGCCGAATCAAGTTCGACCTCGCCCAGCGTTTCCAGCAGCATCTCCAGGGTAATGCCGCCGGGCCGAAGCAGCGTCGGCACCGGCGTCGTACAGTCCACCACTGTGGATTCAACGCCGATATCGCAGGGGCCGGCGTCCAGCACGGCATCGATGCGGCCACTCAGGTCAGCTAGCACTGCCTGGGCCGTCGTCGGGCTGGGACGGCCGGAGGTATTGGCACTAGGCGCCGCGACCGGCACGCCGGCCAACCGGATAAGTTCTCGCGCCACGGTCGATGCGGGCAGCCGCACGGCTACCGTGCTCAGCCCACCGGTAACCGCATCCGGCACAACGTCCGTCCGGTCCAGGACAATGGTCAGCGGCCCCGGCCAGTAACGCGCCATCAGCGCCGCCGCGTTGGCCGGAATGCGGCGGGCAAGAAGCGCTACGTCGCCGCTGTCGGCGATGTGCAGGATAAGCGGGTTGTCGGACGGGCGTCCCTTGGCGGCATAGATGCGCGCCGCCGCCTGTGCGTCCAGGCCGTTAGCGCCCAGGCCATAAACCGTCTCGGTCGGAAAGGCGACTAGCCCGCCGCGCCGCAGGATATCAGCTGCTTCTGCCAGAATGCGCTTGTCAGGATGCTCTTTATCAACAAGGTAATATTTTGTTTCCATATTCTCTCTCCTCACCGGCCGCGCCGCATGACCACGACGCGCTCAATGCCGGCATAATCCCTAATGACGGCTTCGACCCCAAGGCCGCTCACTGCGGCCAGGCCGGCCACCGCCGCCGCCTGGCCGCAGCCAACCTCGACCGCCAGAAAGGCGCCGTCCTTAAGATGGCCCGGTGCCATGGCAACAATACGCCGGTAAAAATCCAGACCGTCCGCCCCGCCGGCCAGCGCCGTACGGGGCTCGTGCCGCACCTCGGGTTCGAGGCCGGCAATATCGCCGTCGGGAATGTAGGGCGGATTGGCAACAATGGCATCGAAGGCTTGTCCGGCAACCGGGGCAAAGAGGTCGCCTTGCTTTAAGGCAAGGCGCGCCGCCACGCCGTGCTTTTGGGCATTGGCGCGGGCAACGGCGAGTGCGCCGGGCGAAATGTCGACCCCTATGCCGGTGGCCGCCTGTAGCCGGTGAAGCAGGCTAACGATAATCGCCCCGCTGCCCGTCCCCAGATCGAGCACTACGGGGGTGGATACACCGGCAAGGCGCGCCAACGCCGCCTCCACCAGTACCTCGGTGTCGGGGCGCGGCACGAGTACGTCGCTCGTTACAATGAAATCAAGGCCCATGAACTCTTTATGGCCGGTAATATAGGCCACCGGCACGCGCAGCACCCGCTTTTTTACCGCTTCACGGAAGGCGGCCAGCTCCGCGGGCTCCAGTGGCTGGTCATAATTCAGATAAAGGTAGAGGCGGTCCCGTCCCAAGATGTGGGAAAGCAGCACTTCGGCGTCAAGGCGCGGCGTAGCCACGCCCTTGTCCCGGAAGTACTGCCCCGTCCAGCTTAAGATAGCGCCAATTGTCCAGGTCTTGTGCTCTTTGGCGCTCATGTTATCCGACCTGCTTTAGCCGTTCGGCCTGGTCGGCCGTAACCAGCGCATTGATAAGCTCGTCCAAATCGCCGTTAAGAATAAAGTCCAGTTTATGCAGCGTCAAGCCGATACGGTGGTCGGTCACGCGGCCCTGCGGAAAGTTGTAGGTGCGGATGCGCTCACTGCGATCGCCGGTGCCGACCTGGCTTTTGCGCGTCTGGGCCAGCTGGGCCCGCTGCTCTTCCTGCGCCGCCTCGAGCAGTTTGGCCCGCAGCACGCGCATCGCCTTCTCGCGGTTTTTAATCTGCGACTTTTCGTCCTGGCACTGCACCACAATGCCGGTCGGCAGGTGGGTAATGCGCACGGCCGATTCGGTCTTGTTGACGTGCTGGCCACCGGCACCGCTGGCGCAGTAGGTGTCGATGCGGAGGTCGCTAGGATTAATGACCACGTCGTCGACATCATCGGCTTCCGGCAGTACGGCTACCGTCACCGTCGAAGTATGGATGCGGCCGCTGGCTTCCGTTTCCGGTACGCGCTGCACGCGGTGCACGCCGCTCTCGTACTTAAAGCGCGAGTAAGCACCATCGCCCTGGATACTGAAGACAACTTCCTTGAACCCGCCCAGATCGGAGCTGTTGGCGTCCAAGAGCTCCACTCGCCAACCCTGGGCTTCGGCGTAGCGGGTATACATGCGAAAAAGGTCGCCGGCAAAGAGGGCCGCCTCATCGCCGCCGGCGCCGGCCCGAATTTCGATGATAACGTTTTTCTCATCGTTGGGATCCTTGGGCAGCATCAGGATGCGCAGCTCCTCTTCCAGCCGGACGCATTTAGCTTTCAGTTCGGCCAGCTCGGCCTCCACCATTTCGCGAAAATCATCATCCAGTTTTTCCTTAAGCATTTCCCGGGCATCGTCCATCCCTTGCAGCACCTTTTTGTACTCCCGGAACTTTGTGACAATCTCCGTGAGTTTGGCATGGGCTTTGGCGTGTTTTTGCCATTCGCTTTGGTTGGCAATAATATCCGGGTCGCTGATCAGATTTTCCAGTTCCAGGTATTTATCTTCAATCGCCTGCAATTTATCCAGCATTGGCATTCACCTCCTCCGCTAGTTGCGCCGGTTCCTCCGGCTTTACCGCTTCCAAAGCGCGGATAGCCACCTCAATCTGGTCGTCACTCGGTTCGCGGGTGGTCAGTTTCTGCAGCCACAGGCCGGGGGCAATGGCGCAGCTTACCCACCGCTTGTCACTGCGGCCGGCATAGCGGATAATTTCGTAGCTAATGCCGGCAATGACTGGCAGTAGGAGGATCCGCGACAGAATGCGCAGCCACAGGTCAGGCCAACCTAAAAAGGCGAAAACGATAATACTCACTACCATGACAATCAGCAGGAAATTGGTGCCGCACCGGGGATGGAGCGTGCTGTAGGCCCGCACATGTTCCACGGTGAGCGGCGCGCCTGCTTCAAAGGCGTGAATGGTTTTATGCTCCGCACCGTGGTACTGAAAAACGCGCTGAATGTCTTTCATCAGCGAAATGCCGTAAATATAGGCGATAAAAATGGCTAGCCGCAGCAATCCTTCCATCAGATTGAGAATACGGGCATCGGCGGTGACGCTATGCATGAATTTGGCGGCATAGGTAGGAATGACGACGAAAAGCAGGATGGCCAGCCCCAGGGAAAAAACCATGGTCATGGCAATATCCCGCGCCGATAGCGCTTCCTCCCCTTCGCCGGCAGCCTGGGCCGAAAACGACAGAGCCTTAAGACCGTAGGTCAAGGATTCAACTAACGCCACTACGCCGCGAATAAGCGGTTTTTTCAAAAAAGGATAACGGTCAGTGATTGACGCCAGCGGTTCTTTATTGACGACAATGTTCCCCGACGGCTCGCGCACGGCGGTAGCAATATAACCCGGCCCACGCATCATGACTCCCTCGATAACGGCTTGGCCGCCGATGGTAATTTTGCTCTTCACGGCTGCTCTCCTCTCCAATAGATCAAGAGTGGCCGAAACGCCCACATACAGCGAGAGCAGAGCATTAGCTGCTCTGCTCCGATGTCAAGCTTATTCCTGGCCGTAGCGCTTATTGAATTTCTCGATGCGGCCACGGGCAGCGACCGTACGCTGTTGGCCGGTGAAGAAAGGATGGCACTTGGAGCAAACGTCTACACGCAGTTCTTTTTTAACAGAACCAGTGGTGAAGGTATTGCCACAACCGCATATGACTCTTGCTTCACCGTACTTGGGATGGATTTTCTCTTGCATCGTATCTTGCACCTCACTTTATCTAACCTTTACGGGGCTTCGCTTCTACGCTACGTTATTATAGCACAACGGCGCCGCGTGTGCAACAAATAGAATGCTGCTTTAATATTAAGGTCGCACCGGTCGCGAATATATTGTTCTCCCTGCAGGTACCATTATTGCCCGCCGGTAGGCTTTTATCTGCTATTTATTAGATTTTGTCACTCGCTTCCGATTTATATTCACGCCAAAACGTTTTAAAACGTTTGCTACTTAACTCAAATTTGCCGAAAGCCGAATATACTCGCCGCAATGTTTCATGCCGGCCCAGTTCCTTAATGCCCATAAGTTCAATAAGCACTTGTAATATTTGAAACGACATTTCACTTAAACTGGCTACGTCTTTCGACCGATGAATAACCTCGCCCAAATTAACCTGACAGGTAGACCAAAGGCCAGCATTCGCTACCGCCTGCACCAGCATGGCAATTTCAACGCCATAATTGGCCGGTATGCGCATCTTTAACATTTCCTCACGGTAAATGGCAACTGTCCCAGCCAACGGTTGGATGAAGCCGGAAAGCTGCGGCAAAAAGGCATTGATCCACGGCCGGGCAAAAATCTCAGTAACACGCCCGCCTCCCAATTCCAGGCCAGATGCTTCCACCCGCACAGGCCGGGAAAAATAACCTTTAGAAAATTTGATTTCCGGATGAGTCAACATTGGCCCAAGCAGTCCATAGAAAAACCGCGGTGTAATACTTTCAATGTCGGTATCCACCCAAGCCAAAATATCACAGTCTGTAACAAATAAACTCTTATACATTGCTTCACCCTTGCCGCGATAACTGCCGAGCTGCGGTTCGATCTCCGGGTGGCGAAAAACCGGAATGCCAAACGTCTCCGCGACAGATACGGTATTATCTGTCGACTGCGAATCAACTAAAATCACTTCGTCAATAATGCCTGCATCTTTAACTTCCAAAGCCGTTTCAATAACGTTACCTACAGTCCGCTCCTCATTGAGACTGGGTAATATGACGGCAATCTTTTTATTTAGTTTCTTTTTATGACTGCGTAATACTGAAGGCAGGGCAAAGTCCGTCGCTTCAAATGTCCGCTGGCGTAGCCATTTGTATATTTCATCAGTCTCATCAAACTCAATATCATGGCTCGATGCCTTAACAATAGTGATACTGCCTGCATAATATTCTTTTATTGATTTGTAAAAAGGCAATATTTCCGATAAAGCAAGAGGTGCTCCAAATAATAGCATATTATAATCTTTGCCAATTTGGGTAACCAAGTCATAGATAGAAGGCTCCCGGCGCCAATGCACGGCCACATGGTCAAACATTTCATGGGCAGGAGCTACCACTGAAGACAAAAAAACATCCTCCAAATAAGGTATTTTTTCCTCAAGATGAAAAATAGTTATTTCTCTAACCCCTGAGGCCGCTAAAACGTCAAGCACCGCCTTTGCATTGATGCCACCGCGCAACACAGCAGCTAAAGGCCCTTGTTGCCAGCCCTCCGTATAAATAACGGTTTTATCCTTAATATCTTTAATGTTATTAATGTCTGGTGTTAGAATGTGTACAGCATAATCCTGTTCTACCAATGGCCAGCCAACAAATTTTTCTGTTACCATATCGGCACCCCCGTAAGATTATCCTCATGCATTAATTATTGCCAAACTTCTATAATGCACAAAAAGGAGTCTTCTGCCATCAGACTCCCATATAAGCTAACCATGGTATTATTTTTATATTATATATTATTTGTAAAATTTTTACTACATTATATAATTTTGCCATTGACAATAATCTTGGCCCTCTTGCTTTATTTATGTTTAGCAAAATTGTACTCGGTAAAACTGCCCAGGCGCAGGCGGGGAAAGCGGTGCGCCAGTTCGGCCAGGAAGGGGCGCACGCCTATGGGCTCGGCAGATGATGGCGGCATGGCGGTCAGGAACAAATCAGGGTCGAGATTGAGGTTGCGCAGCTGCACCATATCTACCCCGGTTTCCGCAAGAAAATCAAACCAGGCCGCCGCCTCCTCCGGCCGATCATTAAAACCAGGAAAGAGCAGCATATTCAGCGAGACATATACCCCTTTCGCTTTGGCGTAACGGATGGACGCCTTCACATCGTCCAGGCGGTAGCCGGCACGGTAATAGGCTTGGTAAGCGTCGGGGCGGGCGCTGATAATGCTTACCCGCATGCTGTTTAGGCCGGCGTCGACAATTTGGGCAATGCCGTCGGTATAGCCGGCGTTGGTATTAATGTTGATGATGCCCCGGCCGGTCCGGGCCCGGATGCGGCGAACCGCGGCGGCAATGGTGCCGGCGGCCAGCGCCGGCTCGCCTTCACAGCCCTGGCCGAAGCTGATGATGGCGTCCGGAGCGCCGGAAAGGTGATATACGCCCACCTCTGCCACTTCTTCGGCCGTCGGGTGGAAGGCAATGCGGCTTTGCGGCGCGGGACAGCACTCGGCTGGCTGCAGGGAAATGCAGCCCAGGCAGTTGGCATTGCAGACCGGCGACACAGGGATCCCCGCCTCCCACCGCCGGTAAAAGAGGTTTTGGGCCGTGCAGCAATGCCACTTGAGCGAGCAGTGCGCCAAATGCTCCACCAGGCGGTTGTTGGGCAAGTCCTTCTTCACCCGCGCGATGCGGCGGGGCAGGTCGGCAGTATTGTAGCGGGCCGGGTCCCATTTATCGTTGGCGGCGCTCTGCATGGCAGCCACATACATTTCGTCCTTATACAAAGCTACGGCCGTGTAGCCGAACAGGGGCAGCGGCGGCGCCCCCTCCTGCCGGTGAAAAGCGGGCAGATAGGTGCGAGTGTAGCCGACCGGCAGCATGGCGGCCACCGCCAGGAGCGGCCCGGCAAGAGGTTCGATCTTATTTTCGCGGGCGGCCAGGGCCGTCCGGCCGGGCAAAAACATGAGCTCAGCCCCTTTCGGGAGGGGAATCATTTCGTCAGCACTAAGTCTGACCGTAGCGCAGCCCGACCGCCCCACGGCCTGATAGCCCGGGGCATCAAAGATATTGCCGCTAGAGTCGGCGTATAATGCGGTAACTAAACCCATCATTTTCACCTACTTGTTAAACGCATTCATCGCTTTGTTCAGTCCGTCTTTGAGGATGGTCTCCACCGCATCGGCGGCGCGGACAATGGCCTGTTCGATCAAAGGCGCTTCGTCCGGCGTGAATTTGCTCAGGACATAATCGGCCGTCGCCCACCCTTGCGGCGGCCGGCCGATGCCGACCCGCACACGGGCAAAAGTATCGGCGCCGAGCTGAGCCAGAATGGATTCAATCCCCCGGTGTCCGCCGCTTGAGCCCTTCATGCGCAGGCGCAGCCGTCCCACCGGCAGGTCGAGGTCGTCGAAAACAACGATGATGTCTTCGGCCGCCAGTTTGTACCAGCGGGCAATCTCGCCCACGGCGCGGCCGCTTAAATTCATGTATGTCTGCGGTTTGACCAGGAGCACGGCTTCGGCGCCCCGGTATTCGGCCACCTCGGCCTCGTGGCGGCGGCGCCAGTCACTGACGCCCCACCGGCGCGCCAGCTCGTCGACCACCATAAAACCGACATTGTGGCGGGTAGCGCTGTACTCCCGGCCGGGGTTACCCAGGCCCACAATTACTTTCATCGATTCTTTTCCTCCGTTTTGGCCAGAATTTCGTCGACAGTCACAAACCGGTAGCCCTTGGCTGACAGGTCGCGGATAATGTGGCGCACCGCCTCCACCGTTTGAGCGCGAGACGCACTGGCCGCTACGCCATCGCCGTCATGAAGCAGGATGATGGAGCCGTTTTTGACTTTGCTGACGGTGCGGGCAACAATAACATCCACTCCGGGACTTGTCCAATCGCGGCTCATGACTGACCATTCGACCACTTTAAGGCCCTTTTCAGCCATAACGTCCATCACGACGGCATCGCGAAAACCATGAGGCGGTCGGACAATGCGCGGCGGCGCCTGGCCGGTGATGGCCGCCAGCACTGCGCTGGTCCGGTCAACCTCGGCGGCAATCGTCTCCCGGTCGGCCTTTAAAAGATCGATATGGTTATAGGTATGATTACCAAGCTGATGCCCTTCCGCCACGATCCGTTTCACCAGGTCAGGGTGTTTTTCCGCATTTTTGCCGATGACGAAAAAGGTGGCCGGCACCTGATATTCTTTTAGTATGTCCAAAATCTGGCCGGTATAGGGCGGATAGGGGCCGTCGTCGAAAGTGAGGGCCACCAGCTTCTGGGTGACATCGCCTTCGGAAAAAGCCGGCCCGTAAAAGTCCGTTCCCGGCAAAACGGCATTAAGCGTAAACACAAAGCCGGCAATGATACCCAGGATGGCCACGCCCAGCCCCAGGCGCGCCGGCCGCCGTAAAATCCGCAAGTAGTCGAGAACCAGGCTGATGACGACCACTGTTGTCAGCAGTCCAAGTATACTAATCAGCCGCAGCTTAGGTTCAAACATTTCCGGCCCCCATTTCCTTAAACATGATGAGCCATGGCCCCTGCGAATCGTAGGTAACGCCGCCCCGCACAAAGCCATGTTTTTCATAGACGCGAATGGCCGGAGCGTTGTCCGGCCGGACTTCAAGACGCACTCTTCTTACCCGGCAGGAGCGAAAATATGCGAGCGCCGCGTCCATGAGGGCGCTGGCAACACCCCGGCCGCGACACGCCTTGGTAACGGCAATCGACAGAATGCGGGCATCCGCCGCTTTGGCCGGCGCCACCGCTGAACGCAAAAAAGCCAGTTTATTGAGCACAATAATTTTAAACGGATGCAGGCCGAAACCATAGCGGCCCGTGACCCACCGCCACCCCCAGCGAAAAAGCGCTCCGCTCAATACCGCGCGCCGCCACAGTCTGGATAAACGGGCCGGCGCAAAGCAATAACCCACGACGGCGCCCCCGTCCCGGGCGACAAAAGCCGCCGACGGCTCGGTGTCATACACCAGAGTAAACACATCGATCATCGCCTGCGGCTTCGGCAAACGCCCGCCGCAGTGATGAAGCACGCTCTCTTTAAAGCACTCGGTAAAAATCGCGGCAATGGCCGGTATATCCGCCGCCGTGGCCTGCTCGATGCGCATGGCGCCGCCTCCTCTAGCGAATTAACCACGAAGGACGCAAAGGGTTAACGGTAATTATCCGAACTGCAGAGATAATCATGCCAATAAATGTCGCCACAAATAATGAAAAATTATTTTAACCACGGAGAACACAGAGGCGCGATATTCATCGCGCTAAAGATTAAAGTAAAAAAATATTCCTCCGCGTCCTCTGCGGTTCCCTATATTCCCTATTTTGAAGTCACCGATTTTCAGGGTAGACCACGGAGACGCGCTTTCATCGCGCTAAACAAATTTTCTCCGTGTCCTCCGTGGTTTTCCTCCACTTTCCATTTACCATTTTCCACTAAAACTTGCTTTTTATAACAAAATGAGATTGCCGCTCCTTTAGCCGGCAATCTCACTAAACAGTCGCTGTTTAATCGTCAAAGAGCTTGCTCACCGACAGATCGCCGAAGATGCGGATGATGGCCTCACCAAACAGCGGTGCGACGGACAACACCTTAATTTTCGGCGTCCGTTTCTCCGGTGGAACGGGGATGGTGTTGGTGACAATAAGTTCTTTAATATTGGAGTTTTCCACCCGCTCGATCGCCGGCGGACTAAGTACCGGGTGGGTGCAGCAAGCGTAAACTTCCTTAGCGCCGAACTGGGCCAGGGCCCGGGCGCCTTCGGTCAGCGACCCGGCCGTGTCGACGATGTCGTCGATAATAACCGCGGTCTTGCCTTCAACGCTGCCGATAAGGTTCATTACCTCGGCCACACCCGGCGCAGGGCGGCGTTTTTCAATTATCGCAATGGGCGCATGCAGGCGGTCGGCCAGTTGCCGAGCCCGCGTGACGCCGCCCAGGTCGGGGGAAACGACAATCAGGTCTTCCAATTTTTTCGCGGCGATATATTCAGCCAAAATCGGCACCCCGAGCAGATGGTCGACCGGGATGTCGAAAAAACCCTGAATTTGGCCGGCATGCAGATCCATGGTAACGACGCGCGTTACCCCGGCCGTTGTCAGCAAATTGGCGATCAGTTTAGCGGAAATGGGTTCCCGGCCCCGCGTCTTGCGGTCCTGCCGCGCATAGCCGTAATAGGGAATTACGGCGGTAATATGGCGGGCCGAGGCCCGCTTGAAAGCGTCAACCATGATTAAGAGTTCCATCAGGTTGTCGTTTACCGGCTGGCTGGTCGGCTGGACGATGAAAACATCCTTGCCGCGTACACTCTCATCAATGATCACCTGAATTTCACCGTTGTTAAAGCGACCCACGAAAGCGTCGCCGACCGTCAGGCCGAGATAAGACGCAATTTCTTCGGCCAACGCGGGATTAGCGTTGCCGGTGAAAATGCGCAGTCGTTTACCGTCGTCTAACATCATTGTCCGTAAACCTCCAGATACAAGCCGCGCCGACAGCGCCCGGCCTGTTACTTTTTCCGGTGCTTGTCCGCCCATCCTTCGATGTTGGTCTGCCGGGCGCGGGCCACCCCCAGGGCGGACGGCGGCACATTCTTGGTAATTGTCGAGCCGGCAGCCACATAGGCGCCGCAGCCTACCGTCACCGGCGCCACCAGATTGGTGTTGCAACCGATAAACGCATCATCCTCAATGGTGGTGCGGTATTTTTGCTTACCGTCGTAATTGACGGTAATCGTACCCGAACCAATATTGACCCGCGCCCCCATATCGGTGTCGCCAATATAGCTAAGGTGGGGAATCTTGCTGTTTTCCCCGACCTGCGAATTCTTTACTTCGACAAAATTGCCGATTTTGACGCCCCTGGCCAGGACCGTACCCGGCCGAAGATGGACATAGGGACCGACCGTCACGTCGTCGCCGATTTGGCACTCGTGCGCATAAGTAAAGTGGATGGTGACATTGTCGCCAACAGTCGTGTCCTGGATACGCGTACTGGGGCCGATAACGCAGCCCTGGCCAATCACCGTCCGGCCTTCCAGCCAGGTAAAGGGATAAATAATGGTATCCGGGGCGATTTGGACCTCGGCGTCGATAAACGTGCTGGCCGGGTCCATGATGGTAACGCCGCTTTCCATCAGCGCCGTCAGCTTGCGCTGGCGGATGATCCGTTCGGCCTCAGCCAATTGCAAGCGTGAATTAATGCCCAGCGTCGCCCGGTAATCAGCCGCCGGCAGGGCCCAGACTTTGGCGCCTTCGTTTACTAAGATGCCGATCACATCAGTAAGATAATATTCTCCTTGGGCGTTATCGCGGCGCACGCTCCGCAGGGCACGAAACAACGCCGGCCCTTCAAAACAATAAATACCGGTATTTACTTCATTAACCGCTCGTTCAGCCGGACTGGCATCTTTTTGCTCCACAATCTTAAGCACCTGCCCGTCAGTGCTGCGGATAACCCGTCCGTAACCGGTCGGATCGGGCATATGGGCCGTCAAAACGGTCGCCGCAGCCTGCTGCGCGCGGTGCTGGACCACCAGTTCTTTCAGCATTTCGCCTTCAAGCAAAGGTGTATCGCCGCATAGCACCAGGACCGTGCCCGGAAAGTCGGCCAGCTTGCTTTCCGCCTGCATTACGGCATGACCGGTACCTAATTGCTCGGCCTGGACAACAAACTCCGCCTGGCCATCCAGTTCGGCCGCCACCGCTTCGGCACCAAAGCCGATTACGACGATATTCCGGGTCGCTCCCGCTTGGCGGGCCGCATCCAGCACATGCTGCACCATGGGTTTACCGCCCACCTTGTGCAGCACCTTGGGCAGGGCTGATTTCATCCGCGTGCCCTTGCCGGCCGCCAGCACAAGCGCCGCTAGTTCAGACATACCGTACCTCCTGCTTTCGCCGGTCAGTATTCCTCTCAACCGGCGAGACTTGCTAGCTTTCCAACCATTTTCCCTTTCGACACTGTATGCTATATTCCTCTCCCGGACAAAAATATCCTAACCTTTTGATTAGTCGGTTTATTCACGCCGACTTAGAGCAAGTTAACCGTGTAGCCTTCACGGCGCAAGTTCGCCAGGATTTCATCGGTATGGAGGGCATCGCGCGTTTCCAGGCTGAGCTCCACGACGGCCTGGCCGAGCGGTACGTTGCGCGCTACCCGGTCATGATAAACATGGATGACATTGGCCCGGGACCTGGCGATTATGGCCAGCAGCCGCTGGAGCTCACCGGGACGGTCGAGAACCAGGGTGGTCATTTTTACGCGGCGGCCGGCTTTTACCAGGCCGCGTTCAATAATGCGGGAGATGAAGTTGACGTCGATATTGCCGCCGGACAGAATGCAGGCCACTTTGCCCTTGGCGGGAATTTTGCCGTGGAGAACGGCCGCCAGGCTTACCGCCCCGGCGCCCTCGACCATGAGTTTGGCCCGCTCCAGCAGCATGAGAATTGCGCCGGCGGTGGCCTCATCATCAACGACCACCACATCGTCCACATATTTGTCAATAATGGCAAAGGTAAGATCGCCCGGTACTTTGACCGCGATCCCGTCGGCCATGGTGACGGCGTCGGGAGTGGTCTTGAGTTCATGGGCCTGTTTCGACATATACACCGCCGACGCACCCTGGGCCTGGACCCCATAAATTTTCACATGGGGCGCCAGTTCCTTGACCGCGGCCGCAATGCCGGCAATGAGGCCGCCGCCGCCAATCGGGGCAACGATGGCCGACACGTCGTCGAGGTCGTGCAAGATTTCCAGTCCCACCGTCCCCTGACCGGCAATAACGGCCGGATCGTTAAAGGCGTGAATAAAGGTCTGGCCCTTTTCCGCCTGCACCTGTTTGGCTTTTTGGAATGCTTCGTCGTAAACCGCGCCGGCGAGCAGCACCTCCGCGCCGTAGCCGCGGGTCGCCATGATTTTCGCCAGCGGCGCTACTTCCGGCATGACAATGGTTGCTCTTATCCCGGCCAACCGCGCGGCAAACGCTACTCCCTGGGCATGGTTGCCGGCGGACGCGGCGATTACCCCCCGGCGCTTTTCGTCGTCGGTTAGCGAGTGAATCTTGTTATAGGCCCCGCGAATTTTGAAAGAACCTGTCTTTTGCAGGTTTTCCAGTTTCAAATATACTTCGCAGCCAACCATGGCACTGAAGGTGTGGCTGCGGTCGAGCGGGGTGTGGTGAACAAGGCCGGCAAGGGCAGCCTGAGCCTTTTTGACATCATCAAGGGTAACAGTAATATTGTCCATAATATGTCAAGCCTCCGCTTTTCCTGCGTATCAGACCAGAGCCGGCCTGATATCTGTTTTCTTAGTATGCTCATCCACCTCGTGCAAGATAAGCAGGGCCACATAGTCTTCGACCAGTTTTTCCTGCGGCTCAGCCGTAGCCACCAGCACACCGACGCCAACGACCCGGGCACCCACTTCCTGGGCCAGATCGACAAGGCCGCGCGCCGTCCCGCCGGCCTTCATGAAATCGTCGATGATTAATACCCGCGCCCCGGCCGGGACGGCGCGCTTGGCCAGCGACATCGTCTGAATGCGCCGCGACGACCCGGTCACATAATTGATGCTAACCGCCGGACCCTCGGTAACTTTACTGCCGCGCCGCACAATGACAAGCGGTACGTGGAACGCCCGGGCGGTAGCGAAAGCAAGGGGAATCCCTTTGGTTTCCACGGTCATGACACAATCGGGCGCCAAATGCTGAAAACGGGTCATAAACACTTCGCCTATTTGCAGCATCAGCTGGCTGTCAAACAAAATATCGGACATATACAAAAAACCGCCGGGAATAATCCGGTCGGCACTCTTTAACCGTTCGGCCAGATCGGTAAGCAGGCCGTTAATCGCGGCTGCCTCCTGCTGCGGCAGGTAGCGCACACCGCCGGCAGCGCCACTCACTGTTTCGAGCGTTCCCAACCCAAAGCTCTGCAGCGCTTGTTTAATGGTGAGTATATCTTCGCTGATGGTGGACTTGGCGGCGCCGAAAAGTTCGCTGAAATACCCAAGCGAAAACAGGTGGTGCGGCCGGTCGACCAGCAATTTGGTGAGCGCCACTACCCGTTCCACTCTCCGTACTTTTTCCATTTTTTCACCTCCATTATCAGGAAAGCTAGCGAATAATTTGTTCGATTTAAATATTTTTATTCATGTTCTCTGCCAAAGCAGCAATTCCTGCTCAAAGTAAAAAAAAGTATGAGGTATGATGTATGAGGTATAAAGCTTCACACTTCATACTTCATACCTCATACTTCATACTCATACTCACCATGCTGCGCACCATTTCCAGGTCGCTGGGTTTATCGACATCGATCCCCAGTTCCGGGTAGCGCGATTCGATAACGGCGCCCGTAATGCCCAGCATCGCCGCTACCCGCTTCTCCACTTCCGCCAGCGTCAGGCGGCCAAATATAAATTTGAAGACAAAGTTCCAGCCCAGTAAGCAGCATAGTTTAAACGGGTTTTTACGGTTGGCGATGATGCGTTCGGCTACCGCCATGCAGCGTGGCACGATGGCCGGATTGACCAGAAAGATGTTGCCGCCTGTGTACGTACCTTCCCGGAAGCGCACATAGGTACGTTTGGTGCCGGGGTAGTAGCGCTCATTGTATTCCCGCCGGACAATCGGATAGTACAAATCAGCTTCCACCCGGCTGCATTGGGCCAAAAAGTCCTGGATGGCCTCCGGCGTCAGCAGCGGGATGTCGGCGGTTACGACCAGCACTTTGTGCTCATGGCCCAAGGCGGCCATGCCGCGGCTAATGGTCTCGACAATTGTCCTGCCGCCTTCCACGACCACGGCGCTGGGGGGCAGAGCGCAGTTTGCCAGTTCTCTGGCCGGGCCGACGACGAAAATGCGCCCGACCTGCGGACAGGCTGCCAATGCTTCGGCGACAAATGTTACCATGGGCTTACCGGCGATATCAATCATAGCTTCATACGGCTGGGCCGAAACTTGCCGGAGCGGTTCGGCATTTTGGCCGCCGGCCAGGATAATGGCGTCATACATACGGCGTGCTTCTCCCCCTAGTGTCAAATCCGGCGTTAGTACGGCCGGTCGCTGCTGTGCCGTTCGTTTAAATCCTGTAATAGCACCTGCTCAGAATTTTCCATGTGTTCGCGGGCCACCTGTTGAGCCGCCTCGATATCCCGCGCCGCAATCGCCTCCACCAATTTCCGGTGTTCTTCCAGCGTGTTTTTCAGCCGGCCCGGATAGGCCATCGAAATAGAGCGGAACCGGGTAAACTGCTCCCGCAGGTTATTGATAATGCCGACCAAACGGTCGTTACGGCTGGCCCGGTACAAAATATCGTGAAACATACTGTCAAGTTCTACGATTTTTTGGATTTCGCCCTTGTCAATCTCTTCCCCAATTTGGACCAGCAGCCGCTCGAGCTGCTCGAGTTCCTCATCGGTAATGCGCTCAGCCGCCAGCCCGGCGGCTAAAACGTCAAGGGCCGTACGGATTTCAAACACCTCGTTAATGTCCTTGATAGATAGGCCGGCCACATAAGTGCCGCGCCGCGGGATCATGACGACAAACCCTTCCAGTTCCAGTTTCCGGATGGCCTCCCGCACCGGCGTGCGGCTAACGCCCAATTCTTCGGCGAGTTGTGTTTCCATGAGCCGTTCGCCGGGTTTTAACAGGCCGCTGTTAATGGCATTGCGCAGTGTTTCGGCCACCACCTCGCGCAGCGGCTGATAACTGTCCAGTTTAATCGGCAGTAAGCGCCGTTCCATTTACTCCTCCACCTTCATCAATGTCTCAGCTACAAAAATTTCCGCCGCAGTTTGCTCCCTAAGCGTGGCGGCAATATGTTCCGCCTGCTCGCGGCCGGCGGCCAAACCAAAAACCGTCGGCCCGCTGCCGGACATGAGACTGCCCAGCGCCCCCGCCTCGACCATCAGCCGTTTAAGCCGGTCAATATCCGGATAGGCGGGAATGGTTACGCTCTCCAGGACGTTGCCCAGCCCCGCGGCCACTGCAGCCAGGTCGGCTTGTGCTAGGCTGCGGCGCATGGCCGCAATATCAGGACGGCGCCCGACCGCCTCGCGGCGGAAATTGCCGTACACCCAGGCCGTAGACACGCTGACCGCCGGTTTAGCCAAAACGACAAAACAATGGGGTAGTGGCGGCAGCGGCGTGAGGATTTCCCCCCGCCCGGTCGCCAGCATGGTACCGCCGTGCAGACAAAAAGGCACGTCCGAACCTAAAGCAGCGCCCAGCTGCTCAAGTTCACGACTATTTAAACTAAGCCCCCACAAGCGGTTGAGGCCGCGGAGGACAGCGGCGGCATCGGCGCTGCCACCAGCCAAGCCGGCCGCCAGTGGGATGCGTTTGGTCAGATGAATATGTACACCGCGGCCAATCCGGAAGGTATCCCGAATTAAGGCTGCGGCGCGATAGGCAAGATTGGTATGATCGCAAGCAAGATCAGACCGGTCGCAGGTGACGGTAATATCCCCCGGCTGTTCGGTCAATGTAACCGTATCCGCCAAGGTAACGGCCTGCATGATCATGACTACCTCATGGTAACCGTCGCTGCGTCGGCCCAGTACATCCAGGGCTAAATTAATTTTGGCGTACGCGCTAATGGTCAACATAGACTTCAGCCGCTAAGCGCCCACTTGTCGGAGGGCAATTTCCTCCTGACTGGTCAGGATTTTATCAATATCGAGCAAAATGAGTAGCCGGTTGTCCAGTTTGCCTACGCCGTGCAGATATTGGGCATCAAGCACAAAAACAGGCGGCGGCGGCTCGATGCTGCTGGCTGCAAGACGCACTACTTCCGTAACGGCATCGACGATAATCCCCACCGTCTGGCCCTTCACTTCCACAATAACGATGCGCGTATCATCGGTATAGTCGGTCACGGTGAGGCCAAACCGCTTGCGCAGGTCAATCACGGGAATAATGCGTCCCCGCAGATTAATGATGCCCTCCATAAAGGCCGCTGCCTGCGGCAGCTTGGTGATCGGCGCCAGGCGATTGATTTCCTGGACTTTGGTTATTGGCAGACCGTACTCTTCGCTGGCTAACCGGAAGATAACCAACTGGATTTCGGGAGCAGACTGGACGTTATCCATGGCACACCTCCACATAAAATCTGTGGCTGTAATATATTCTACGCTTTGGTAAGGTTCGCCTGCAACCGTCCAGCCATTTTTTCTTGAGAAATGTTAAAAATGGTGCACACCCGCCACCACGAGCCGGCCGACACCGCTTCCCTCATCCTCCCGGGGGGCTTGCCGCCGCGCCTCAGCAAACTCCTGGATACCGGCCAGAACTTTCTCGTATTTTTCGTAAAAAACAACAACAAGATCGCCGGGCCGGGCGTCGGCCAAAGCCTTGGCAACCGCTTCCGTTTCCGCCAGAATAGTGACAATGCGGTCTTCGGGAAACTGCGCTTCCAGGACGCCGCGCCGGAGAAGCTGCGCCACCTCGCCGGGAGCGCGGCCGCGCCGGTCGGCATCTTCTTTGATATAAATGTAGTCAAAACCACGGCCGGCAATGCGTCCCACATTGACAATGACGTCGTCCCGCCGGTCGCCGGGTGCGGCAATAACACCGACGAGACGTGTTGCTCCCAGCCGCCGCACCGTATTAATCAGGGCCTGGTACCCGGCGGGATTATGGCCATAGTCAATACAGACGCGAATATCGCCCAGCGTTAAAAGGTTGAGCCGTCCCGGATTTTGGTCAAAGGTGGCCAGTCCCTGCCGGATATGGGTCATGGGCACTTTCAGGCAATAACAGGCAGCGGCCGCCACTAAGGCGTTCTGCAGATTGTGAACGGCAATGCCGCCAAGGGTGACCGGAATGTCGCCCACCGCACAGATCGGGCTGGCAAGACTACCGCAGGCGGCATAGAGTATGCTATCTTTGACAAAGAAGGCCTTGCCGCCAATCCCCAGATGCCGGCGAACAACAATGTTATCTGCTTCGGTGCTGAAATAAACCACCTCGCCCCGCACGCGGCCGGCAAGCCGCACGACATAAGGATCATCGGCGTTGAGCAGGGCATAACCGCCAGGCCGGACCGTTTCAACGACCAACGACTTTATGTAGGCCAAGTCATCCAGGTCTTCGATGCCATCCTGGCCAAGGTGATCTTCCGTAATATTGGTAATGATACCCACATCACACTGATCAAAGGCCAGTCCCCCGCGGACGATGCCGCCCCGCGCCGTCTCCAGCACGGCCACTTCCACCGTCGGGTCGGTCAGTACCGCCCGGGCGCTGGCGGGGCCGGTGGTATCGCCTTTCTGAATGCAATGCCCGTCGATATAAATGCCGTCGGTAGTCGTCATCCCCACGCAGTAACCGGCCGTGCGCCAAATATGACCGATCATCCGCGTTACTGTTGTTTTGCCGTTGGTGCCGGTGATGGCGATAATGGGAATACGCCCTTGACCGTCAGGGAATAAATAATCGACAATGGCGCCGGCCACGTCGCGCGGTTTGCCGGCGCTCGGATAGTGGTGCATGCGGATGCCGGGGGCGGCGTTTACTTCGATGACCGCCCCGCTACCGGGGCCGACCGGCTGGGAAATATCGCCGGCCACAATGTCCACCCCGGCCACATCAAGGCCGACAAGCATGGCGGCCCGCTCGGCCAGGCGGGCGTTGTCGGGATGAACGATATCGGTCACATCGACGGCAGTGCCGCCGGTACTGAGGTTTGAAGTTTCCCGAATATACACGATGCTTCCTGGCGCCGGCACATCGGCCGGCGTCAGGCCTTGCTTAGCGAGAACGGTCAGCGCGATGGGGTCAATGCTAATCTTGGTGAGCGGCTTTTCATGCCCTTCGCCACGCAGCGGATCGCTGTTCACTATCGCCACCAGCTCGGCGACCGTATGGACGCCGTCGCCTACCACATAGGCGGGGATGCGCTCCGCTGCCGCCACCATTTTGCCATTAACGACGCATAGCCGGTACTGCCGGCCGGGAATATACTCTTCGACCAGTACTTCCCGGTCATGAGCGGCAGCAAAAGCAAACGCCCGTTCGACCTCAGCAGCGCTGTGCACATTGAGGGTGACGCCCTTGCCTTGATTGCCGCGCAGCGGCTTGAGCACCACCGGGGCGCCAAACTGTTCCCACGCTTTGACCGCCTGGCCGGCCGCGGTAACAATGACCCCTTGAGGCACAGTAATGCCGCCGGCGGCCAGCACCTGCTTGGTGAGATGCTTGTCCGAAGCCAAATCGCCAGCCACCAGGCTTGTCCGGCCGGTGGTGGTAGCCCACACCCGCTGTTGGCGCCGGCCGTAGCCAAGCTGCAGCAAGTTGGCGTCTCCGATCCGCATGACCGGAATGCCCCGTCGCCGGGCCGCCTGGTAAATAGCACCTGTACTCGGCCCGAGTTCATAGCTGTCCCCGGCCGCACGGATGGCCTGGACCGCGCCAGCCACGTCATAAGGACGGTCGGCAATGGCGGCGGTAAGCAGCTCGTAGGCCGCATAAGCGGCCTGCGTGCCCGCCGGCGCCTGCCGGAAGCTGAAGACAACGTCGTAGATGCCGGCCTTGCCTGCGCCGCGCGTCTTGCCAAAGGCCGCGTCATAACCGGCCAGGCACTGCAATTCCAGGGCTACATGCTCAAAGATGTGAGCGAGGTAAGTGCCCTCCTGTAGCCGCTCGACAAAGCCGCCGGTATGGCCCCGCGAACAATGATGTTCGGCCAACCCCGGCAGCAGGGCCGTCAGCCGGTCGACAAAACCCGGTATGGCCGTACTAGGTACATCGCTTAAATCGCCCAGGTCGAGCTTAACCAGTACTACCGGCCGGTAACTGTAAATATTCGGCCCTTCCAGTACGCGCACAGACAAAATTTGCATAAAACCAAAGCCCCCTCTTACGATCGAACCATGTACGGCAGCCGCCGTTTCAGGTCGTAGCCAAACCCGGCCGGCAGGACATGCATAATGATATTGGTGAGCGCCAGCGGGTCGTTGCGTTTGGATTCCGATATATTTGAGTGAACGATTGCTTTGCCGTCCACGATAGTAACGGTCTGGGAGCCGATGACTTCGCAAGCACCGTCGCGGGTGACGGCCAGCGCCGTATCCTCGTCGATGCCTACTCCTAAGACATAAGGATTTTGGGCTACCGCCGCCAGCAGGCGGTTAATGCGGCCACGCTGCGCAAAATGCTGATCAATGACGACATCTTCCAAAAGCCCCATGCCGTGGGCCATACTAACCGTAGATTTGGTGGGCGTGTCGCTGGAAGCACCATCCACGATCATGGTGTCGCTCATAACCGAGGCGCCGGCGCTGGTCCCGGCAATAACCGTCCCGCGCCCGTATGCGCGACGAATGGCCATGTCGGTGCGGGAGCCGCCCAGGATGCTCGTCAGCCTGAGCTGGTCGCCGCCGGTAAAGAAAATGCCGGTGGCGCTTTCCAGTTCGGCCGCCTGGTTTGGATCGTTGGCTGTTTCCCGATTGCTGATATACAGGACTGACACCGTTTCGGCCCCTAGCTCTTGAAAAAGCGTCCGGTACTCGTCGCCTACCTCCCGCGGCAGTTCTGTTGCCGTGGTAACGACGGCGATGCGGGCCTGCCGCCCGCCGGCCATGGCAATGAACTTACGCAGAATGAGACATTCGCCTTTTTTATCTTCATTGCCGCCGATAATCAGGAGATTGCCGGCCCGCTTATCCGCCATATACGACCTCCGTCCGCTAAGATAGTCATGCCAATAAATTGGCACCACAAAGCATGAAAACAATTTATAACCGCAATCACTTTCTATTTTTGCCATTTCCTAGGGTTATTTATACAAAAAATTCCTACCCGTAACCACCGGCAAGCGGCATTCATATAATGGTCCAAAATATTGCTTAAGGGAGGACTCTCGATGAACGTCCGACTCATCCATCTGCCGCACCGGCTGGACACGACCAGAATAGGCGAGGGCGCGTCCGGACCGCTTGTCGCCGAGTTGCAGCACATTCTCGCCATCCGCGGGCATTATAACGGAGAGATCCATGGTCGGTTTGACGCCGAAACCCGCGCCGCACTGGCCCGGTTTCAAGAAGAGCAGGGCCTGCCGGTCACCGGCGAGCTGACGCCCCTCACCTTCTGCCGCCTGCAGGCAGCCGAAAAAATTAGCGTCGACCCGGCGCCGCAACCGCCGGCGCGGGGCAAGAGCAGCCTTAGCCGCCCCCATATTCTCATCACCAAGGCTAAGCGCCAGCTTACGCTCTTTGAAAGCAATACGCCCTTCCGCCAATGGCCGGTGGCAATCGGCAAACCACATACGCCCACGCCGGTCGGCAACTTTGCCATCGCCGCCAAAATCATGAACCCCGGCGGCGTCCTTGGTACGCGCTGGATGGGACTCAACCATGACTCCTACGGCATCCACGGCACCAACGCCCCATGGCTTATCGGCCAAATGGTTTCCAACGGCTGCATCCGCATGCACAACCCCCATGCGGAAGAATTATTTGCGCTAATTTTTGTCGGCACGCCGGTTTACATCCGGGATTAAGCGAACCAGACGGTCGGCGATTTCGCCCACCAGGTCGCGCCGGCGCCGCAAAAATTCCACCAGGGCTTGCCGTTCCGCGGCATCAGGCAGCCATTCATACGGAATGTCAGCGACCAGGGCGGTCAGCTGTTCGTCCCTGAGCGCCTGCACCCGGGCGACAAAAGGGGCAAAGTCACGGGGCGTAAGAAAATGTTTGAGTAAAACGCCGTAAGACCGACGGTAATTGACGGTGAGGCGGCCGGCCATTTTAACCAGCCCGTCGGCCGTCCATACCCCGCGCCGAAACAAATGGGAGTTATCGATAGCATAGATGCGCCAGCCCGTTTCCTCCCGCCGGACAATAAGATTGCGGCGGTTATAGGTACGGTCGAGATTAAAAAACATATGGTCAAACAACATGACCCCGGCCAGTTCGCTTTTGTTTTCCGCCCGTGCGAGCGAGCGGCGCTGGACATAGCGGGCATCAGACAGGTAACGGCAGGCAAAGTGCGGTCCTGGCGCTACATTGGCCCGCCTCAACCACCGGCTCTGCCGCAGGACAGGCTCATCGATATAGATAATATCCGCCGACGGAAAGCATAAGCCCACAAGGGCGCCAAACCGGGCAGCCAGATACTCATTGGCCAAAATTTTCGGCCCCAGGCGGTTATTCTGCAATTTGACCACATAGACTTGCCCGTCACTGGCGCAAAAAAGCTGCGGCGACGTAGCGCCAACCCCCACCGGGCCCAGATGTCTAATGGCTCTCAACACAGTCTTCACCTCGCACAGCATCGCCAATACCTTACAATATATGACCGAAATACCTAATACTTGCCGCCTTAAAGCCAAAGCGCTGACGCGCCTTTTTACCAAAACCGCCAAGGCCGCTAAGGCCGCAAAGGGTATACCAGGCGCGACGCATGTCGCGCCAAAAATACTTTGCACCAGCTTTGCGTTCTTCGTGTACTACTCCAAAAACTCTACACCTGTTTTCATTCTTTGTTGGTGTCGTGCTAACGACATGGGGGTCTACTCCGAAAACTCACTTCAAAAATTTATGTCAACTACTTCGAATAGAGACAAAGAGATCCCAAGGCCTACTCTATAGGTTTTTTATAGTAGGCATTTGTAAAGAAGGATTTACTTTTAAACTGATCTTAAGCAACTATATTTTCAAGGTTTATTTCAATTCCTGCGTTTTGTAAAAGTTGAAGTGCTCTTTTTATTGCAGCATCTTTACTTCGCTGTTCAAAGTAGTTGGCACCTAATTCAATGTACGGCTGTTTTTTCTTGAGAATATGATAGGCAATTATTAAAATGCTATGTCCTACAGCTACTGCAGCACGGTTAGAACCACGACGGGAACAGATTCTACGGTATTGAGACGCAAGATAAGTATCTTTTTGGCGGGCGGCAGAGCGAGCTGATTGTACAAGTGTTGTTCGCAGATGTTGGTTTCCTTTACGGGTTTTTCCTGATTTTCGCTTATCAGCGCTTTCGTTATGCCCTGGAGCCATTCCTGACCAAGATGAAAGATGCTCCGCGGATGGGAAGCGACTCATATCTACTCCAATCTCAGCAATGATTTCTTCTGCATTGCGCCGATTAACACCGGGTATGGTGTCTAATAGCTCCAAGGCTTCTTCAAAAGGGCGCATACGGTCTGCTATTTCTTTATCCAATTCTTTAATACTTTCATCTAGCGTTTCAATATGTTTTAGTTGCATGGATAGCATCATTTTTTGATGGTAACCAAGAGAGCCCTTTAACGCCTTTTCTAAATCGGCAAGTTTATTACGCAAAGCTCCTTTTGCCATTTGCGCTAACTGCTTGTATCATCGGTTCCTTTATCATAGCTTCTAT